>JAOAIH010000024.1:0-17995 GCA_026414805.1 Spirochaetota bacterium
GGCACGAGTACGTGAGCCAAACCCAACGTAAAAAGCCATGTCATCGTTTTTGTCAATCTTACTATACGAATCTTCAAACTGGTTTTTTGTTAGGTTCCAGCCAAAGCGTGCCTGAAGGTCCAAATAGATGCCCTCTGCAATGGGAGCCATATATCCAGCAACACCGTTTACCCACAGGTCAACTTCACTATCAGGTTCAGGATAGATATCTGGTTGATACGAACTCATTAAATACCGTAGAGATAGCCCGGGACCAATATAAAATCCGCCAGGAGCAAGGAATTTCAAGGTAACCATGGGGCTCAAGAAACCATAATCGTATGCTTTATCTTCGGTCCAAGACAGATACGCATATTCAAGCGAAAATCCCAAAAGCATCCCGCCTAAATTGAGATTGTACTCACCTTCTATTGCTACACCATTTAATTTAATATCCGTCGCATTGGGAGCATCTGGTTTTAAAGTATTCCACTGATAGCCAACACGCAAAAATGCTACATCATCGGTCATCTCCTGTGCCTTAAGCCCTGTGGTCATACACGCTACAGCTACAACAAGAACACATAACGCTAATTTTTTAAACATCGTGAAACCTCCTTACAAATGTAATTTTTTGTTATTTTACTTTGTAAAACAAAGGCATTTAATTATTTTCATGATATATATGTATATTTAATAAAAAAAGCAAGCGTTATTTTGCATTTATGCGATGGCATCAAAAAAAGTGCCGGGGATAACTACCGAAATGCTTTTCTGTAGATGGGCTGTACCAGTGTATAAAGGCTGTGGATTTTCTTTTACCTGCGATAGCAACCGCGCATGCTCATCGGGAGTGGGCTTTATGTACTGAATGTTATTCTCAAGCCTGCGTGCAACGCCTTTTACCGGTGTAATGCGCAGATCATCATATACCGGCCACACCATCACCGTGCGTGCAGGCTTAGTGTGAGTTTGCGGTAACGTTATAATTGATAAACCATCAGAGATCCTCATGTAGCCATTATCGGCCAAAATAATGAAAATGTTGAGTTAATAAAACAATTTATTTCATTTTTATAACCCCATAATCCCTTCCTGCGTTCCACCATAAATAACCTTCCACCCCTGCATCCACGCATGCCTGTATCTGCTTTTGTATGTACACATACCCCCATCTTGGCGAAAGCATATCAAACGCTTGCAAATATGGGCGCACGATAGCCTGTGAGTTCATAGTTGCCCTACGCACACTTTCAAAAACTATTGCATAATATCCGTGTGCATCAACTATCCCACCAAAAAATTTCCTGCCATAGTGCGAAGGGTACACCATGGGACACACCACATCCACAACCGATGTCATGGCTTCAATATCCTGACCCAACCACTGCCCAAACTCATACCACACGGTAAAACCATACACATCCACACTTACGGGAATCCTCAGCATCTCTTTTGCTCTGCTACAAAATGCAGCAATAGCCTCATACTTATAAATGCCATTATCAGGCTTGTAAGAAAACATACAGCGGTGTACCGGCCCATCAGTAGGGAAGCGGATATAATCAAACTGAACCTCATCAAAGCCAGCAGCTTGTGCTTGCTTGGCAATAGAAATATTATACTGGTGCACAAACTCTGCATACTGGTCAACCCAGTATTCCTTTGGATTTCCGCGCCATGGTGCCTTTGTTGCGCTGTCCTTTATTGCATATTTGTTATTAAAGGCTTTGAATAATTTTTCATCCTTGAATACTACCATACGTGCTATAGCTTTAATATTGTGTGCATGCAGATACCTGCACACCTCCTCTGCGGGCAGTCCCTTTCGTAGGGCACCAATAGAGGCAGCCGTTTCATCATTGACATATACATACCCATAGTCATCCTTTATATCAATCACCAGTGCATTGTATTGTGTTTTCTTTGCAAATGCCACTAGCTCTTTTATATCCTTCCATGATGATGGTGCACCTGCGTACAATCCGCGTATGCTGTCTTTTTTTTGCACAAATTTTTTTACAAATATGGTATCAGTACCACTAGTAAGCAGCGCACACGTACCATCTATTGGCGATAGCTCATAGTATTGCCTATTTTGCCCTGCAAGTGTCACCACTACATTATTGTCCACCACAGACACCGTGCCACCGGCAATGGCTCCACCACGCAGATGTGTCAATTGCCCACTATAGTGCTGTGTCCAAGTTTTGTTGTTATAGCTATACACCTGGTTTGTGTAAGCGGTAATACAAAACTCTGGAGTTATCCTGTAGACTTCCTCAATAAAGGCAACATTGTCAGAATATTTTCGGCTAGGAAGCCCATTGCTGATATTCACAAAACGATTTCCATTATATTGATATACACCATTCCATGAAGTGCCTACAAGCAGGTTCTTGCCTTTTGCATATAATGCTGTGATACACGCATTAGCAGGAAGCCCTGAAAGCGCAATGGCATTCCAGCTTCTTCCTCCATCGCAGGAACAGTAGAGGGTATATTTTGTAGCTACATACAATGTTGCAGGGTCCGCACTATCAACGCAAAATGCTGATATGCTGCGGTAGTATGGTAAAAGCCCGTTCAATGACCGCATGCGAGCATCCTGTGGGGTAATGTTATTAAAGGAGCTATCGCCACTACTTAGTTTAAATAGTCCATGCTTTTGAGTAGTGATATACAGAGTAGCTCCATGAAGCTGTATATCTTTTATAATTATATTTTTTGGCAGGCCATGATGATAGGGCTTCCCTTTATAATACACAGTGCCATCTTGGGCCTGATACACAAGCGGTTGCCATGCATAGGTATACGTTGTAACAAGTATGAAAACACTAAGCGCCAAATTTTTCATAAAACATGCTTTCATTCATTATGATGTAGGTGTAGCCCTGTTCCGTTAAGAAAAGCTGTCGATTGTGTGCAAAATTTTCTTCAACGGTGTGAGCAGTGATAAGCGAATAAAAATATGCAGTGTTATCGCCTGGTTTTGGACGAAGTATGCGCCCTAAGCGCTGTGCCTCCTCCTGGCGAGAGCCAAATGTCCCCGATACCTGAATGGCAACATTAGCATCAGGCAGGTCAATTGAAAAGTTTGCTACCTTTGACACAACAAGTCGCGTGATACGACCTTCTTTAAATTGACGATACAACTCTTCACGCTCTTTTACCGGTGTACTTCCAGTAATGATAGGATAGCCAAACTTTTGCTGTATTTTTTGTAGCTGGTCAATATATTGTCCTATAATAAGCACTCGGTCAGCAGGGTGCGCTTTCAGTAACTGTTCCACATAATGCATCTTCTTTTCATTTTCCGAGGCAATTCTAAATTTTTGCCTATCAGTTGCAACAGTGTATTGATACCGTAGGCTTTCGGGTAACTCTATGCGCACCTCAGTACAAATAGCTCGGGCAATCCAGTTACATTCCTCTAACATCTTCCAGGGCATATCAAACTTTTTTGGCCCAATGAGGCTAAAAACATCGGTTTCAAGGCCATCCTCACGCACCAGTGTAGCAGTAAGCCCTAACCTACGCTTTGACTGAATCTCTGCAGTCATTCTGAACACTGGCGCTGGCAACAGGTGCACCTCATCGTAAATAATCAATCCCCAGTTGTTGTGCGTAAAAAGACCAAAGTGCTTGAACTCATCCTCTTTTTTTCGCCTATAAGTTAAAATATTATATGTGGCGATAGTAACTGGTTTAATGTCCTTAATGTCGCCAGAATACTCACCAATCATGTCTGTGGTGAGTGTTGTTTTGTCTAAAAGCTCATCGATCCATTGACGCAGTGCAACCGTGTTGGTGACACATATTAATGTTTTTGTTTGATATAGATGCATAATCCCAATACCCACAATGGTCTTACCAGCACCGCAGGGTAATACCACAACCCCACTTCCACCTTCCACACTGCCTGATCGATAGAAGCTTTTAATAGCATCGTTTTGATAATCGCGAATCACAAATCGTGTGCCACTTTTGGTAATATCTCTCAACTCAAACGGGCATGGATCGCCATCAACATAGCCGGCTTTATCCTCTACGGGAAAGCCAATCTTTATCAGCGCCTGTTTTATATGCCCACGGCTGTTGGGCTTCACAATGATTTCGTACTCTGAAACCTGCCCATCAATAAATTTCTGAATCTGCTTGTGAGTAACTATCTCCCGTATAATATGTGCATCATCAGATTGCAGAATAAGGTTGTCATTCTTTTTTACCAGAGTAAGGAGCCCATAGCGGTCCATCTGTTCTTTGATGGTAGTGATAACTATAGACGGCACCGCATAGCGGGAATACTTTTCTATTCGCTCAAGGATCTCTTTTGTACATAATCCTGCTGACGCTGCGTTCCATAACGATAACGGTGTTATACGATATGTGTGGATGTGCTCAGGACTTTTTTCAAGCTCTGCAAAAGGCAGGATTGCATCCCTCACCTCTTCATACAATGGATTATCTACTTCAAGAAGCAGAGTGTTGTCACTCTGAACGATAAGTGGTTTTGTCATTGTTTACATTTGAGTTTGTAATATTTTACCAAGCAGTGTTAATTCTTTTTTAATCCTGCGTTTTAATATAGCTCGTATAAGCGGTGTAACAATAAAATATCGTAACGGCAGCTTAATGGTACACTCAACAGTTACTGTTGATGATATTCCATCATCCGCAATCCCATATTTGTATTCATAGTGTTTGAGTGCACCTTTTAGCATCTTGAGCTCACAATACTTATAGGGCACAGCAGTATATTTTAGCCGTAAGGGGAAATGTTTAAGGATAAAACGCACATCCACATCAATAAGCTGCAAGCCTTCCTCATCACGTGCTATGCGATAGCTCTGCACATCAGTCTTAATCCGTGCAAGCTTATTAATATGATTTATGGCAGAAAAAACATCCCCTGCTTTATTGGGATATGAGTGTGATTCTACTACTTTTACCATAAAACGTATTCTGTAACCTTAAAAAATGCAAAGAGTATTGTGGATAGTAGCAAAATATTTGTCAAATATTTAATTATTTTACAATGACCTCTCAAGGGAACCCCAGCCCCCTACAGAAAACTCATTGAGGTTTGCATAAGCGCTATAAGTATTGTTGCGCTATCTGTGTATATTTTTTTATTTTTCTAATTGAGGGTCACTGAGGCTCTCGAAGTGACCCCTTATATTGGATTGTATATTTTCAAATTTTATACTGCTTTTATTTTACTTTTTCTTTTGTAGCCAGTATTTCTAAAACCTTCTTTTCATCATACTTCACAAAAAGAATTAAACCGGCTACACAGAAAAAGAAAGCAACGATACATGTGATGCGCACACCTATATCGTTCTCAGGTGTTTTACCAAGTAGTATTAATGAAGGGAACATAAGTGCAGCAATCATCTGTCCCATCTTTGACATGAATGTCCGCGCTCCAAAGAAAATGCCAGCTTTAAAATTCCCTGTCTTTATTCCATCGGCTTCAGCAATATCGGCAATGATGGCATTGGGCAAAATCCCAAAAATTGCCAGTGGCAATGATGTCATAACAATCACTATCAAACCCTGAACATTTTTATCAAGAGGAAACCATCCTAACATTGCTGCAATAATATAAACCGAAGAATATAATACAAACGCAACGATCATTAATTTTTTCTTTCCAATCTTTTGTGCTATCAAATTAACCGGTACATAGAATAAAAAGCTCAATGCAAACAAAATAATCATGTACTGCGAATACACACTCTTATCTAACTGGAGCAATACTGTTACATAGTACACCAGACCTGTGGTAATAAATGTCAGCGCAACCCAGTATGCCAAATCCGAGAGGGTAAAGAACAAAAAGTTTTTGTTTTTAAATGCCGAGCGCAAAGCCTCAAACGTACTTTCGTCTGACACCTTTGATTCACAATAACGCCGTTCATCAATAAATACCACTGGCAGATACATAAGAACAAGCGACACTCCACCAAAAATTACCATAACAAGCTGAAATGCTTTTGTGGAACTGTAACCGTAGCTGTTCTCAAACAAAGACTGTAATGCCACTGCCTGCGAACCAATTGCAAAGCCAATTGCCCAGGTTATGGATATTAATGTACTTAAAAATAATCGCTCATTAGGGGTATGTCCCAATTCAGACAGCCATGCAAAAAAAGGTGTAACGTACATAGTCATAAACCAGTAAAACAATGTTATTACAACAAAAAGCCACACCGAATTCCACAGTGAAAGATTTCCTACTGGCGGCATAAATGCAAGCACTCCTAAAAGAGCAAAGGGGAAAGCACCAATGGCTAAAAATTTTCTCCTTCGTCCAAACGGCGAACGGGAACGATCCGACATTGTTGCAATGATGGGGTCAGTGACGGCATCCCACAGCCTTCCAAAGGCATAAATAATTCCAATAATTGTAAGCACACCTATGACATATCCCTGATATATATAGGCTGGGAATATAGCCTTATCGCCTGACTCAGGCGGAAGGTAAAAATATATTAATAAATTTCCAACACTGAATGAAGCCAGTGACCAGCCTAATTGTCCCAATGCATACATAATTTTTTTCCATAATGGCAATGTTTCAACGTTGTAATTCATTGTCTCCACCTCTTTGATATACAAATTGTCATGTTGAACTTAATTTATCTACTTTGCATCAACAAAACTCAATTGTAAAAATTTCCAAGTAGATACACTTTTTTAAAATTATTCTCTACAATTTTTTTCAAAAACTAATATTATATCGATAACGATATAAATATGTACAATAAAATCAACCTTTTTTTCACTTCACTTCATGTATTTTTACATGGCAAATTCTCAGAGTGTACAATTAAACATTTTTTAAATAACAGGGTACAAAATTTGGACTGTAATAAGTAAAAATAAAAACCCGCTTTGCTGTGCGCAGGCGGGTCAATGATTTCCACTTGCGAGAGCAATGTTGCTATGAGGCTGGGGATGCAACTTTTTGTTTGTGTAATAATATACGAGCATCAACTGCCATACACCCTTTTGGGTATACCATAATAGGGTTACATTCAATATCCTGAATTTCTTCTATATAAGTTATTGCATGGCCGAGTGTAACAATAACATCACTGAGTGATTGAGAATCAAGAGGTTCTTTACCCCTGAAGCCTTCAAACAGCCTGGCAGCTTTTAATTGATATATCATCTCTAATGCTTCCACCTTTGTAACAGGAGCAAGCCGTATGGCAACATCTTTAAACAATTCTACATATATACCACCCAGACCAACCATAACTATAGGACCAAAAACGGGGTCCTTTTTAGCTCCTATAAAAAATTCTGTTCCCCCTGGGGCCATTGTATGTACGTATATACCACCAAAAAGTGCATGTGGATTATACTCAAACAAAGATTGTTTCATATTTTTAAAAACATGTATAAGGTGTTCCTTATCCATAATATTGAGCTCAACACCTTCAACCTCGGTTTTATGGGAAGCATCCGGTGATACTATCTTGGCAGCAACAGGAAAAACAAATTCTGCTTTTTCAATTTCTTCAAGCGATTGTATCAATATCCCATTAACTATCGGCACTCCAATTGACCTGCAAAATTGAATGGCTTCATGTAACAATGGGTCCCTGTTTTCCTGTATAATAGTATCAAAATAATTATCATGTTTGGTAATTGTACTTAAAGTACTATCTATAACACCTCTGTGATCTCGCATTGTTTTCTTCTGATAGTAGTCAGCTGAAATAGCAAGTGCATGTGCAGCACTGTAGGGTGTGCTGAAAATTGGCATAGGATGATTCATATTAATATCGAGCATTTCCCTTGCATCAGAAATCATTGCTACCATGACTGGTTTGTTGTATTCTTTTACCAATCGTTCTACAGTATCAAGAAATGTGCGCGACATTTGGGCTTCATATTCTGACTGGTAAAGGTGATTGAACAAAATACCATCAACCTCATCCAGTTTTATTGTCTCTTCAACAATTTTGCCAAAAATAGTATAATCAAATATTTCTCCAAGATCCAATGGATTTTGATGTGCAATTACGCGTGTGTTATAAAGGCTACGGATTTTCTCAATATAGCTTTGCGGGAACGTAATAAGATTAAAATTATATTTGGCACATGCATCAGCAGAAATAACTGCATGACCTCCAGAGCGCGAAAGAACAGCAACATTTCTGCCTCGCATAGGTGGAAGCTGCATTGCTTTAACAGCTTTGATGACTTCTTCTTCATCTTCAGCTCGGATCACACCAGCTTGCGCAAACGCAGCATCTACCACCGCATCGCTTGCAGATAGCGCAGTTGTGTGTGACTGGGCAATTTTTGCACTCACAGGAGATCTATTTGATTTATGTACGATAATTGGTTTTTCTGATGCACGGGCAATTTCAAAAAACTTTCTCCCTCTATTAAAACCTTCTAAATAGCAAATAATGATTTTTGTCTTATCATCTTCATTTACAAAATAATTAAGGAAATCCACTTCATCCAACATCAACTTATTGCCAATACTCACAAATTTATTTATAAATATATGATTTTCCGGGAGAGCATGAAGATAGGTATTCCCAACTCCCCCACTTTGGGAAATCATTGAAACTTCACCAGCCACAATATCCTTACTGAAAAAGGCAAACGGCATGAACACCTTTTCTTCAAAATTAATTGTACCAATACAATTAGGACCAATAATTTTTATCCCATATTCATGTGCAATGGAAAGCACTTGTTGTTCCAATGATTGCTCAGTGTGCGAAAACTCACTAAAGCCTCCTGATTCAATAACAACATACCGTATGCCTTTTTCCCCACACTTTTTTATCTGTTCAGGCACCGTTTTTGCTGGGGTAATGATTATCGCAACATCGGGGATTTCAGGTAAATCCATAATATCCTTATATACTGGAATACCCTCTATTTGCCCTTCCTTGGTACTCACACCATACAGTTTCCCTTTAAACCCCTGCTTTACATTATTGATAAGTATTATTTTCCCCAAATTAATTTTTGTTAACGAAACTCCAACAACTACCATACTTTTAGGATAAAAAAAAGTTTTCATATCGACCTCATGCTTTTATCATACAATAATACATATATAACAATGTGTTATAGATATATTTTAATAGTCAAGATTTTTAACATTATTTATTTTATTTTTTAATGAATTTTATCATTGACATATTCTGGTATATATTATAAATGAACATTTAAACAAAATATTCATTTATTTAATAATGATATGAAGAAGAAAGAAAACTCTGAAAAGATTTTTTCCGCTGCTTTGAAGGTTTTTGCACAATACGGGTATAAAAAGACAACTGTGGAAGATATTGCTAAAGAGCTCAATATGACCAAAGGCAATCTATATCTGTATGTTAACAATAAAAAAGACCTCTACCACAAGGCTGTTGAGTTTGCTCTACTTCGCTGGCAAAATTACGTAAGAGAAGCTATTCATAAAGAATCTGACCCCAGAAGTAAGTTTCTTACCATGTGCCACAAAGCGGTTGAATACCTTTCAATTGATGCTGATTTCCGAAATATTCTGGTACATGACCCGGACATATTTCCCATGTTCACTGATAAAGATCCCTATGAACGCATCAATAACAATTCCATAAATATGATTAAAACAATCTTAAAAGAAGGTATTGAAAAAGGGGTTTTCCGTTCTGTAAACATATCCGCTATGTCAAAGGCAATTTTTTCAATTTATAAAATGTTTATCATACGCATGTACATACGAAGTGAGGCAAAAGAGGTGCGTAAAATGTTTGAGCAAACACTGGACCTCATTACTCAGGGTTTGTTTAAACAATAGTTTAATAAATCATCTCATAGTAGGAGGTGGTATATGCCACAGGAATTATTATATTTAACACCCCAATGGCGTGATGAAGCCGAGCGGCGCCTTAAAAGCGAACTTACTCCTGAAAAAATGAACTTCATAACTTCATCAATGTCAAACATTTACCTGAACTGCCCTGGTGGAGGAAGTAAGTATTTATTCTTTAAATTTGCCGACGGCACATTAGACACCTTAGATTTGGGGGAAGGTGAGCCTCCAGAAGCCGAATTTAGAATTACTGGTGATTATCAGACATTTGCAATGATCTCACGTGCTGAGTTAGGGTCACAGAAGGCACTTATGACAGGAAAATTAAAATTAAAAGGGAATATGGTAAAAGCATTAAAATTGGCAGCCATAGCAGACAGATTGAACAGGGTATTATCGCAAATACCTGCTAAGTATTAATGTTTTACAAACAACTATCCTTAACATGATTTCAGGATCTCAGTATAAATTTAGATCCAGTATCAGGCAGGAGCACTGTTGATACAATATATATTATTCGGAGGAATGACTATGACATCACGATTGGAAAATAAAGGACCGTATTATATTGACTTTCCGGGTCGAATCAAAACTATTCAACAGGAAATGGCAAAGGAAAATATTGACGTATATTTAGGTTTACGACTACGTACATTGTCATGGACACTTGATGCATTTTGCCCATGGAGAAGTTTTGTTGTAATACCACAGGAAGGCATGCCTGCAGCGTTTACGTTTGTTATTGATGCCGCACGTGTTGCCGATGAATCATGGCTTGATGAAGATCACGTCTTTGGATTTGTGCCAATGGGAGGACAGGATCAGATTGAACTTATTGCTGATTATATCAATGACCTGTTAAAAAATAAGAAGGGAAGAATCGGTGTAGAAAACGGGATGTCCAATTATCTGCCAGAAGGCAACCTCACACATTATGAATATGAACGCTTTAAAGATGCACTGCCTGATTGTGAATTTGTAGATGCATATACTATAATTGACAAATTATCCATGATAAAAGATGAAGGGACCATTAACAGATTCCGCGAAGCATCCCGTATTGTGGATGTTGGACACAAGGTTGTGTATGAAGCCATACGCAATGGTGGGTGGAAAGGTATGACCGAAACTGAAATAGCCGGTATTGCTGCCTATGCCATGCGCAAGGAAGGCAGTGAGTGGGAATGGAGTTATACTGGTGGCAACGAAATCGCATCTGGGTACAGGACAGGACTTGCCGGGGGAGCATGTACTCCTGCAACCCGCAAAAAATTGCAAGCAAGCGAACCCCTGATGGTTGACATTCATGCAATGTTCATGTTAGGTCTGGGGGATCATTCCCATAACTATCTCATAGCTCCTGTAACTGACCGGCAACGCTGGCATGCACAAAATTTTCTTGATATTGTCAACCTTACACTGAAAACTTATAGAGCCGGAATAACTCCTTCACTGTTAGCTGAACAGATGATGGCTTTTGCAGAAGAGCGCGGCTTTGCTGATTATATGGTGCCAGGTTTTGAACACGGCATTGGCATGATGGGCGATGAATGGCGTATTGGAATAAATGACGGCCCATTCCCGTTTTGGACAAATCCTGACCATGTATACCAGGAAAATGAACTATTAATCTGCGCCATGCAGTATGCTTGTCCACAAGACAACATGGGATTCAGATATGAAAATCCGATTGTCATTCATAAAAATGGTTGTGAGCCTTTATCTACATACCCATTGACTATTGATGAAATTGAATAGAGTATGGCAGCTATCACCAATTATATAACTATTACAACAAAGGGCCAGGGTGATATTATTGATATCACCCCGGATGCTAAAGCGATAGTTACTAATAATAAAATCCAGGATGGCTTACTGTGTCTTTTTATACCGGGATCCACTGCAGCCATCACCACCATTGAGTTTGAACCGGGATTACAAAAAGACATTAATATTTTTTTAGAAAAAATCATTCCACGCAATGCACACTACCATCATCATGACACCTGGCATGATGATAACGGTTCATCTCACCTGAGGGCATCCATGATTGGGCCATCTATCACTGTACCCATAGTTGATGGAACATTAACATTAGGAACATGGCAACAGATAGTTGTCATAGAATGCGATACTCGTAAAAGAAATAGAAAAATAGTGGCACAGATTGTATATTGATTACAATTGATTTATTTAATTCTCCTAAGAAAATATCACATGTAGTTACCATGTCTAATACTATTAAGATCAGGATGTGCTTTTAAAGCCTGCTTTATTCCAAAAAGTCTTTATTATTTGTATGATTATAGATTTGCGTCCATCCTCTATCAGAAATTATGTCATTGCAAGCTGTAAAAATTGTATTGCAATGATAGCTAATTTATATCAATATTTGAGACAACTCTTTCGATTTTTTAATACTCTCTGTATATTAACTTGACTTATTCATATTTCTTATTATAATGTTTTTAATTATGTGATTATTACAATTTCATTTGTTAGGAGGTATACCATGCCAGAAGACTTTAAACCTGGGTGTACACGTCCCTCCACGACATCTCCACAGGACATCCAAATCCAAGAACAACAAATTTTATCAAAAAAGGAGGAACATACTATGATTCAGGTTGGCCAGAAAGCTCCCGATTTTTCGCTTCCTGCATATTTTAAAGGGAAATTTGTAGAAGTAAAATTATCAGAGTATTTTGGAAAATGGGTAGTACTATGCTTTTACCCAGGTGATTTCACATTTGTCTGAGCAACTGAGGTTTCTGCGGTCGCAGAAAAATATCCCGAATTTCAAAAATTAGGTGTTGAAGTACTATCAGCAAGTGTGGACAGCGTGTTTGTGCACAAAATGTGGAATGATATAGAATTATCAAAAATGGTGAAAGGTGGGATACCATTTCCAATGCTTTCTGATGCTGGTGGTAAAGTTGGTACTTTGTACGGCGTGTATAACAGTACTGCTG
Source organism: Spirochaetota bacterium (assembly GCA_026414805.1). Lineage (NCBI taxonomy): Bacteria > Pseudomonadati > Spirochaetota > Spirochaetota bacterium. The sequence continues at coordinate 12,790 of JAOAIH010000024.1, forward strand.
GTATTGAAAATCGTGGAAGATTTTTAATTGATCCGGATGGCATAATTGTTGGCTATGAAGTCCTTACACCACCCGTTGGCCGTAATGTACTTGAAACAATTCGCCAGATACAGGCTTTTCAGTTAGTACGCGAAAGCAAGGGAACACAGGCCACCCCATCCGGCTGGAAGCCAGGCAAGGACACCTTAAAGCCAGGGCCTGATCTGGTAGGGAAAGTTTGGGAAGTTTGGACAGTAGATAAAGCGTTTGATTAGTTTTAAAAATACTTGATTTTTTCAAATATATTACAATATTATTAAATAGTTTGTATTTGTTAATTAAACTATCAAACATTTGATAATTATGAGTTATACAGCATATTGCTTCCACCCTCATTACTTGCATCACAAAACAGGGGATTCTCATCCTGAATCCCCTAAGCGCCTTGAAATACTGGACAAATATATACGCAATAACAATAACTATTCATCACTGTTATATGTACCCCCACGAAAAGCTAACCCTGATGTTTTATTCTATGCTCATGATCCTGAGTATGTAGCAACGATAGCTAATGCAAAATCAAACGGAATTACCTGCATTGACGGTTATGATACGGTTATCTGCGATGAAACTTATGATGTATCATTATGGGCTATTGGTGGAATATTAGAAGTTTGTGACTATATTCTTGCCGGCGAAGCAACTAACGGTTTTTGTGCTATACGTCCACCCGGCCATCATGCAGAAATTGCTCAAGCAATGGGATTCTGCATTTTTAACAACGTTGCAATCGCTGCCCGCTATCTCCAGTATAACTATACCATAAGTAAAATTGCTATCATTGATTGGGACGCTCACCATGGCAATGGCACTCAGCATATTTTTGAAGCTGACCCCTCTGTCTTTTACATAAGCCTGCACCAATTCCCATTCTATCCAGGCACAGGCAGAGTGGATGAAATAGGAATTGGCCCTGGATACGGCTATACGCTGAATATACCTATGAATCCTGGAAGTGGCGACAAAATATATAAAAGTGCTTTCAGTGAGATAATACTCCCAGCACTTGAACGATTCCAGCCTGAATTCATTCTTATTTCAGCAGGGTTTGATGCCCATAAAAGCGACCCTCTTTCATCTCTCAATCTTTCAAGTGGAGCATATTATATCTTTACTCAAATGCTTATGGGAGTAGCTTCACAGTATGCTAATAACAGGATTGTGGTAGTTCTTGAAGGCGGGTATGAAATACAGTCAATGATAGAAAGCGTAGATTATGTACTGAAAGCTTTAATGGAATAATTACCTGAAAATAAATTCAAGGTATTGATGGTGTTTTGTGCTCCTTTCTGTGAAAATAATTCCTAACGGTTTAGAAATTTCAATAATATGGTCAAACACCTGTGATGCCTGAACGCCCTCAAGCACTTCTGGCTGTATAATAGCATCATTGAATCTCCCTTTGATTACATATATCTGCATTTTTATCATCTTACCCTTTTCTGACATATAAAAAGCACATGCAATATTATCGTTAATCCCCTCATGCATTGAACCAAAAAGAAAATTGCCTAACGAATATACAACTGGTTTGTTTTTATAAATTTCAATACCCTGATATACGTGTGGATGGTGCCCAATAATAGCATCTGCACCTGCATCAATCAGAGCATGTGCCATATCAATCTGCTTTGATGAAGGATAGTAAAAATACTCATTACCCCAATGAATGTTAACAATGACACTATCGCAAAAACGATATTTCCTGATATCGTCCTTTGCTTTTTCTAAATCAAAGAAATTAACACCCGGAGTATCCTTTGCAATCATCTCCTTTGAGCAGATCTGTGTATAACATAAAACTGCAATTCGTATTGAGCCAAATGTATGCATAACAGGCAATGAAGCAGTAGTTGTATTACTCCCAGCACCAGCATATTGAATGTGTGCTTTTGAAAGCCAGGTTATAGTGTCAAGCAACCCCGTAACGCCATAATCAAGCATGTGATTGTTTGCCAGAGTAACGGCAGAAATCCCTGCTTTTGCCAAAACAAATGCAATACCCGTTGTTGCTTTAAAAATATATTTTTGACTTACATGGCTCTCATTACTGTGTGTAAGAGGTGATTCAAGGTTAGCCATAACAAAATCAAATGTTTTTAAAAAATGCTCAATTTTTTTCAAAGGATAATCCATACCATGATACTGCATTGTATCCTTAACTGCCCATTCAAACATCATATCGCCAACAAAAAGAATGCTGTGATCAGTCAAAGTGGCTGTATTATCTTTAGGCACTCGTTCCTCAGGTGCCATACATAACAGTTCAAAAGCACAAACTATTAGTACTAATATAATCACTTGATTTTTCACTGTATCAATGCCCCTGTTTTGTATATGGGTAAAGATAGAGCTCGCCTGTGATAAAATCCTTTATACCACCCACAGCAACAATATCTTCCAGATGAGATATCAACTCTTTTTCAGGATACTCACAGTCAAACTCCTTTATTTTCAACTTGAAATGTGCAGCCTGTATCAATATTTGTATCAATGCAACATCAGAAAATTCGGTTATCTCAAACAAGTCAGCATGTTGCATGGATATCCCTTTTATTGGTGAAAACGGGTCCATTATATAAAGTCCAGTCTGCTGATTAAAGTAATCCACAATATCTTTATAATTATTGTTTCCACCATACAATTGTGTTGCAACCCTGTTTCCAGAAATTATATCTGCCTGCTGTAGATATTGCAGATATCCTGCAATAGTGCGCCAATCACTGAAAGCTTCAATAGGCAACACAAACAATGAACTCAGCGAATAATCTCGTGCATACGTCAGAGCGCTCATCAACGCACCACCATAACCAAGAGCCTCCTCATGCATAACAAAGTGAACATCCATATCTGCAACAATTGATGGCGACTGATCATTTGAACCATCATCAATAATAAGCGGCATCACATGAGCAAAGGGGCAAGCTACAATGGCATCTAATTTTTTACGTACTATTTCCTGGTTATTCCTCACAACAACTGCTACTAGCACATCACTCATGGTGTAACATCCTGTTTAAATTTCCTGATTTAAATCCTTCTAAATCAATTGTTACATATAAAAATCCTAACTTTTTACAAAATGCAATGATTTTATGGCGTATTTCTGGATCAATTATTCTTTGAATTTCATCTTGGAGCACTTCAATACGTGCAATGGGATAATGATATCTCACCCGTACACCTTCAAATCCTAAAGAGACTATAAAATCCTCAGCCTTTTGTATAACACCAAGTATATCATGAGTAATAATCGTTTTATAGGGAATACGGGTAGCCAAACATGAATTTGAAGTTTTAAGGTAAGGAATGTTCAATTGCTGTAATCCAGAAATAATATCGGTCTTGTCAATCCCTGCATCAATAAGTGGGGAATAAATACTCAATTCTTCACATGCCTTTCTTCCCGGCCTGAAATCATTCACATCTGATACATTTCCTGCCTCAACAACTTTCTTAAAACTATTGAGGCGTGCACACTCTTGTATCTTTTTGAATATAGCCTTCTTACAATAATAACATCGGTCTTCATTATTAGTAACTATCTCCTTAATTCCCATAACCGAAATTTCAATTTCAAAATAGCGTATCCCCATCTTCATTGCAAAGCTGCGTGCACGTTGTGTTTCACTAGCAATGGTAAATTCGCTTATGCAATGTATACAGCAAAAATCCATGCCCAAATATCTGGAGATAGCAGCTAAAAACGTTGAATCATTGCCTCCAGAATACGCAATTGCGTATGGCTGGATAGGCTCCAAAAATTTTTGCAATTTATCTATCTTTGGTGTATCCATAACTTGTTTCACAATCCCTCACAGTACGTATACGATTGTAGCACAGTTCATGGTAAAATAAAATTTAAAACCACACCGATGCGCTCAACTCACCTAAAGTTTGTTTTTGAGGATGCATTTGCCATACTAATCGTGCTGATAGCTTACAGGATGAATTAGAGTAACGTAGACGTTCAACAATAAAAAAAGAAGATGTAGCGATAGCTTCCGACATGATACTGGTGTGGGGAAGCGGAAGCAGAGCAATATAAATCTTTTCGTCCTTTGTGTGAGCATAGATTGCACCACAATCGTTTTGCAACCGGCCAAACTTGAACCCCATACCTGATGCCAGATACCATGCTGTTGCATTACCCTGATAAAGCCCACATTTTAAATGCAGTGATGCATTTTGTGTTATTCCCCATACTACTTTTTGCTGTAAACGTGATACTCTGTCTTCCATCCCATCTTTATAGAACAATGCATTGCGGTAATCTGTTTTTATAACAAAACTATTGTTTTTATATGCAATAGTTACGGAATGGATTCGTTTATGAGGGTATTCAGCATAATATTGCGAAGGCAAAAGATTATTCTGATCAATATATGCCCATCTGAACGTTACTTTTTTTGCTGGTTTCAATTTTACTGAATAATAGTAAATATCTCGTGGCGAATTGCTCCCAAACGTATTGCTAAAAGGTGCATAAAAGTATTTATCAGATTTCTGCATAATGCCACTTGCACTAAAAATTTTGCCTGTCACACTCATACCCCAATAATACGCATTGGTATACTTATTTTCAGAATCACCTTCATTGTTCATCACTACCTGTGAGATAGCATACTCCATAAAAAGCTTTATCTTTTTATCCTGGTATTGCATATAAAGACTATAACCGCCAAATGATTCAATTGCAGCATTATTTTGCAAGCTGGTGTCAAACAAAAGCCGAGCATTTTCATGGTACACACTGGTTGCATAATAGCATCCCTGGAGAGTAAAAAAATTACCAGGTTTTACTATTGCGCGCGCAAAATGGGTTATTACCTGCACTGGCTCAATATTTTGTCCATCCTTTTGATAGTGCGATAACAAACCGTGTATACTGTAGGGATATATTGTTTTTTGTATATCAGCACTGGTTACAAAACATTCTTTATTTGAAATTCCTGCATCCAGTCTGATAGTGGATATATCTTTTACATCATATAATGATGCAACAATTCCATACATAGCATACTGTGGATTACCGCTTCTACATAAGGAAAGAAATGAGTCTTCTTTTTGCCTGTTTATAGAATAGGGATCGGGATTATATGCAGCACTCTTCCCTAATAATAAACCAGCAGCATGATGTAAAAAATAATATCCTCCAGCAACT
>JAOAIH010000024.1:18093-39429 GCA_026414805.1 Spirochaetota bacterium
TATCTGTTTTCACTGTTGCACCAACACGGAGAAAGTGTTTTTTTTCCATACCATAATCCAGTGCATCCTGCCTGTATTCAATTGATATGCTCTGCACAGCATCCAGAGATGTGGTATACAGTACACAACAATACACAAGGCACCAAATTCTCACTGTACTCCACATACCCTTTTAACCACACTTTGCTGATGTAACGGTAAACTTTTGAAAAGAGGTGATCGCAATAAACTATCTTCACCATTTTTCTGATATTCTTCAGCCAGTGATAGTGCAATGTATGCTGGGATTTCAGCTGTAATCATGGCCTGAAAAAGCTTTTTAATTTTTTTATTTTTTTCATCACTTGATATAAATTTATTGTGTACCATTTTATTGCTCTTTTCATCGTTGTCATGATCACTTTTCCCCAGCTCATGAAAATTACATACATATTCCTGTATTTCTTGTATTTGCTGTGTTGTAAAACCCAACTGATACAAAGAATGAATGCTGACTGGACCAAACATCGAACGATACTTTACTATACGCTGGCACATGTTCTCTGGTATAATTTCCAATTGTTTCAATTCATCTACAGTGCATGTCTGTATATCGATTTTATGTGCTTGCTTTCTCAAAGGTTTATCAGTAGATGTATATATGAACCCTTTAAGTGAATACACAATACTAAAGGTATGAGTATTACCTAAAAATGAGTGATGCTTCAATTTATACTGGAATAATAGTGTATTCCAGATTATATTAACTCCTGCTGAAGAAGTATTTAGCTCAGGGCTATAATCTATATTCACAGCACAATACCGAGTAATGTATCCGTTAATTCTGAAAACCTGGGTAGCATAGTCACCGTAATGAAATTCATACTCTACAGTGCATCCTTCAAAAAATTGAGTTCGCAGAGCAACAATCGTTTCAGAGGGGATATACCCATCTTTTTGGAAATTTCTGATATTATTTTGCATAACAAGAATTTCTAATTTGTCCAACGGGATGATAGTACAATTAATCCCATAATCATAAAAGCTTTGGTTTTTTGTTAACTGATCTGTATTGATTGTGAGTATATAATCATGTAGTTCCACACCAACATGTATCCATTGAGCTATCGCCATGTTTGTACAAAAGCTTACAGTGTCTTCGCGATATTCAGAAATACCAAAATGCTGCCACTGAATTCCTGTTGAATACCCATCAAAAGTATAATATATGAATGAACTGGTACTATACAGGTTTGCATATCCAAATGGATTGGCATACGTTACACCAGTCATAAATGAAGCAGGTACAGACTGATATGCAGGAGCTATCGCCCACATACTGCATGCAATTGGCTGTGCAGTATCAAACGCTTCCACAATAAAAAATAATGAAATAAGCAAAGAAGCCATCACTCTGCCACAATGCAATAAAATTCTACGCGCTGACGGTCTTTGCTATTCTGTGCCTCTACAGTGCCAAGGTATAAACCACACCGTATCCTTTTTATATGCTTTGCCCAATCAAGATTAAAAAATCCCGGTGATGCCATAATAAGTGGACTTTCATAAACTTTATGCCCTATAGAGGAAAACAGGCGAATCCTGAAACTGCACGGTTGAAGTATAAAAACAGTAAAGGGGGCGACAGCTCCTTTGATAAAAGTCATTGTTGTATTCAATTTGATGAAATCATCTTCTGCGTGGCTAACAGGTAAAATATTTGGTCGCCCGGGAGTTTGGTATTGCGTAAGTACAAAATCATTCAACGAATTTAAATCAGTGGCTTTATGCCTTATAATACTCTGGTATTCAAGAAGACCGCTTTTACCTATATCAACCATGTATTCTTCTGATGCTATACCAGCCCACTGGCCGTGCTGTAGTGCATGTGCCATATACTGACGTATAGATTGGTTGAGCGTACCATCCCTGTTTGAATAGGCCACAAAATCAATGATACCACCATTTGCGGGATCATCATCAGTATCAATAGCAACTACACAGTCAGTATTCCATAGGCTGCTGCTATAATTGTTGCAATATACATCAAGCACACCGTTGCCATTGGTATCCCCGGTTTTGTCACATTCATCTACAGTTACAGGGTCTGTTAAATGTACTACAATAAAACGATCATCCCATGGTGTTTCAGCTCTATCATAGCTAACGATAGTAACAGGGTTTTGTGACAGTGGCTCATTGGTACCATAATACATGGTTACATATAGTGAAGAAATATCCATGCTTAATGGTTGATTGGAAGAAAGAAACAGCTCAACCCAATCGCTTTTAGACACATTACATGCAATTTCGTTAATGATTAATTGAGCGTATAGTACGGCAGGGACAAAAATATAAAGTAATAAAAGTATCCAGCGCATTGTTATCTCCATATTTTTTTATTTTTATTAATAAATACGCTGGATGAATAAAAATTTTAAACGGTGAAGAGAATATTTTTATAATTACTAAAAAAATTTAATAAAAAGAAACAATTTTTGGCACTTAATCTAAAAACAATTCTTTATCAAATAAAAAAATCACACCTCCTGTAATTAATTGCTTGACCAAGAAAATTTTAAAAAGAATTATTTATACATGGTTAAGCTTGACAATCCATATGCACAGTATAGGCCATCATGGAAAGTATTTATACCCATGCTATTGCTGTATCCTTTGCTCAAATGGGTACTCCATTATTCTTTTTTTTCTTTACTTTATCAATACAGTATTGCACTTTTATTATTAATTATTATTTCACAGTATCTGGATGAACGATTACTCACTAAAGACCGTATTTTTTCCTTCGATTTTCCTTTTGAAAAAAAAATATTCTATCTTATAGTCATGGTTATAACACTTATACCCATCCGTAATATTGCAGTTCATTTTACGCAAGTTCCTCAATTGCTTAATTTCTACCAGGGCAATGTCACATCCTTAGAGTCACTGCTTGTTTTAATAGCAATTATTTCACCCTGTGAGGAGCTTTTTTTCAGAGGTTTTGTTCAATACAACCTTTCGTTTTTCTTAGGTAAGTATGGGGGAATAGTTGCATCTGCACTGCTGTACAGCATAATAGGTATAGCAGCTCATTCATTATACCTTGCACTACTGCTTTTTACAATTGGGACAATAATAGGTTTTATATATAGCAGGGTACAATCGCTGGTACAGGCAACATTATTACATGTTATAACAATTATTTTTATGTATATTTTTCCCTTTTAATTATCAATCTTTAAACGTTCTTTCCATACTGACTGCCAGTTAGTGCTAACATCATATTTTCCTGCATTGCCTTCAATTTTGGGAAGAATAAACAAAACTAAAAGCGAAGCAGTCACCATTATAATAACAAATACTGAAGACATACAAAAGCCTCTTTTAACATTAGCTATTGAAGTTTTATTAATTTGTGAGGATATCGCTAAAAAGTGAGGATTTAGTCAAGCTTTTTAAACAAAATTATTTTAAAACCATCATCATTTATCTCATATCACACTACTGCCAATCTGTCTGATGTGACAGCTATCCTTTTATGATAGATGTGGCTCTTTCCTGGCTCAACATTTGAGAAAGCTCTATATAAATCTAGTTCAAATTCCAGTCCCAACTGTATTGATTTTGCTATATTCGTAGCTTTTTTACAGTCAAAAACAAGATGTCGGGTATTAATTCTATCCGGGTCTATAACTTTTTTAACCAGTTCTGCATTTGAAGGATTTATCTGTCCGCCCACAGAAGTTACTTTTCCAGCTAATTTTGCAGTCTTCACAATATGTGCAGTAGCATACAATACATCTTCATCATCTACACCCTTTTTCATGGACTGTGAAAGATCACTTCGTCCAACTGTAACCTGTTGTATATACGAAAAATATGGATTTGAACAAATGGCCACAAGATTATGATATGCAGTAATCGTTTCAATATTTACTGCAAGATATGGTAAACTGTGATTATTATAAATGTCCTTCACAGCAGAAATAAAATTTTCAAGTCCATATTCTGATTCTATCATTGGCGCCAACACCCCATCAATATGTATTGACTTGCAATATCGTATATCATTTCTAGCTTCAGGACCACCTATCTTGACAATAACTGGCAGATTAATAGCTATTTGCCTCAGGAATAGCAATTCATCAAAAGTCATATCTTCAACTTCTGTCCCACCTTTCAATGCAACCAGCCCATACTTATGACTGAGCTCATCCAACTTTATTTCTAGGGTTTCAATAAGTCTCATGGTAAATATTCCTCTTTAGTTGTAATTTACTTTATACCCTATACGATTAATCGGCATTTTTATGAAAATGTTAAAATAAATTACAATACTTGTCATTCCTTAAACTTTAGAAAAAATTTAGTAAAAAAAGAAAAATATATTTTGTTTGACAATTTATTTGCTACACTTAATGTGACAACACAGTTGGTATCCTCTTAATTACTTCGTTTTTCCTTCCTTTACACATTGGTAAGTTAAAACAGTACATACAGGATGTTCAACAGTAACGGGTATTATAGCCTGTTATATCAAATTATTATTAGGGAGTGTCATACAATGGCAAAAGGTACAGTAAAATGGTTCAATGAAAGCAAAGGCTATGGCTTTCTATCTCAGGATGACGGAAAAGATGTTTTTGTTCATCATTCAGGGATTGCTGGCGAAGGGTTTAAAACTCTTTTTGAAGGAGATCGTGTAGAATTTTCAATTGAACAGAGTGAAAAAGGACCCAGAGCAGTTTCAGTAAGAACCATTCGATAAATACAACATCTGACAGTTATAAAGCTTTTTGTATACTTGCACGTTGTATTTTACAAAAACCCGATATACCATCGGGTTTTTTATTTATTGCACTATTCTATGTGCATTCCAATAATCACGGATATTCAACAGTACTGTTATAAACAAGCATAAAAAATATACGCTTGCAACAACAGTATCTGTTAAATTGGCATCAGGAACGTAACCTGTTATCTCGTGAACCATGAACTGAATATATGAATTAAAAAGCACTGGATATCCTAATTTTTCTCTTACCTGCCAGTGCCAATCTGTACAGAAGCAATACCCCCAACCATACCATATACCTAGTATAAACCACGAACAGCCAGTGATCAACATTGTTGCACAATGTACTTTCCTGGTTTTTATTGATATCCAGCCAAACATATTAAATACTGTGAATGCAGTATGGAATACCAAAAAAAATACATCCAGCGATCTATATACTATCTGCATTAACAAAGTTTCCTCACATCATCAGAATCAAAGTATTAATAACGCATGATAACGCAAAATGCAACAATTAATAATTTAATTTACCAACTTCATTCAGTCATACTGTAAAATATAAAGTACTTGATATTGTTCTTTTTTCATGTTTTATATTAATGCTATTGTCAGGAGTATTGTATGATTTTATCAAACATCACTGTGATTGATATTACACAATTCATCTCTGGTTCACGGTGCACCCAAATACTTGCAGATATGGGAGCTGAAGTGATCAAAGTTGAACCACCACAGGGGGACACTCTTCGTCTTATCTTTAAATTAATGGCTGGAGCTGAACGCTGTTACTCAGTTTTCAACCGTAATAAATACGGAATAGCAGTTAACTGGCATGACCCTAAAGGAAGTGAAATTATTAAAAAGCTTGCTGCTTGCGCTGATGTATTTGTTCACAATCTTGTGCCTGGCTCCCTTGAACAAACAGGGTTAGGATATGATGATATAAAAAAAATTAAACCTGATATTATATATGCTGCTATTTCCGGTTTTGGCACAACAGGTGAAAACCCCACGCGTGCTGCCTTTGACATAATTGCCCAGGCAACAGGCGGATTGTTCTGGAATGATCAAGAAACATTTCGTATGCCTGATAATTACTGGGGTGATTTGGTCACTGGAGCGTATGCTGCAATTGCTATTCTTCTAGCTATTATATACAGGATGCAAACTGGTAAGGGACAATTTATTGATATTTCCATGCAGGATGTGATGTATTTTAATAATTATCGAGCTATGATGGATAAAGCTCTTGAACCCATTCTTCCTGAAGTTGAGAAAGCTCTTGGAAGAAATCCAAAGGACATCCTCAATTCACAAGACAGAATGCCGTTTTATGGATTTTTTAGGTCAAAGAATGGTAAAGTGGCAATTGTGGCATTAACTAAAAGACAATGGAAGGATTTAACTGAAATAATAGGCAAACCTGAAATGGCATATGATCCCAAATTTGACAATATTATTGTACAGATAAAAAATCATAAAGAAGCTGTATCAATTATTGAACAGTGGACACAAACAAAAACATCGGAGGAAATTATCAAAATATTAGAACAGAAAAAAATCCCCTGCGGCATTGCATATACAAGCTGGCAGGTAAATCACGATACTAATTTACAAATGCGTCAAATGTTTCAAAAAATAGAACACCCTCAGTTTGGAGCAATAGACATTCCCGGGTTCCCCTTTAAGCTTTCTGAATGTGAACAAAATATACGAATGCCCGCTCCTTCTTGTGGCGAGCATACCCGCATAATTTTAGAAAAGAAACTTGGATATACATCTCAACAAATTGACGAGTTGTATAGGAACAAGGTAATAGTGTAACATGCTTTTTTTACAACTTTAATAAATATATCTGTCAAAACCCTGTGAACGAACATTTTTTATAAATTCTTTTTTCCAACTTTTACCTAAACATTGTTCGGCCAGATATATAACTAAGGATTTCCCGGTAACCTTAACGGTATCCTGAATCTTACATAAACCCTGTACACAGCTTGGACAGGTTGTGAGCACCTGAACATTTTTCTTTTTTACACTGGTCCTGATATTGGTTTCTTTTCTTTCACGCAAGCTATTGGATATATCAGGAGTAGACAATGCTAGTGTGCCACCCTCTCCACAACAGTTGGGCACAGGTATAGGTTTTGTATTAAATAGTTTTGTGAATGTTTTCTGATACCCAAATAATTTCATTGGCGTATGGCATGGTTCATGGTAAATCAGTGTATCGCTTATTGACAAAGAATACAATCCCTCACGGGCAATGAACTCATTAATATCAATAAGTTTTGCCCCTCTGAAGACATTCTCCAGCTGATAATCGGACAACATTTCATAGCAAGTGCCACATGAAACAACAATGTCAACAATTTCCATGTACGAAAATGTATCGGCCATTCTGTGGAATATAACCCTATTTTCATTGGATTTAATTCGTGCATGGTCAAGCTTGCCATTGGCCTTCATTGGGTATCCGCAACATAAATATGTTGGTGGAATAATGACCCTTACGCCTGCATTATAGAGAAGTGCAATTGTTGCCATGCTTATTTCAGGGAACATACGCTCCGAACCACATCCCGGGAAATAAACTACAGTTTTTATTACCGGTTTACTTTTATTCCTAAAAACATAAAAGGTATTGCTGCTTTTTAACTTTAACTCATCACGAAGTGTTTTGTTTCCTGATTTTGGCAGTTTGCCTTTGAGCATCATTGCTATATAAGGTGTAACAAGATGAAGTACACGCCAGAAGGGCCTTGCAACATAAAAACCCAGACGTTGCATGCTGTAGGCCCATTTCAGAAGAACGATCCTGAATATCTTGTTTATATAATAGCCCTTCTGCTTTAAATAAAATAATGTGAATGATGTCACAGGCTTAAATGTTGATTTTCGCCGTTCCTCAAGGATCGACCGTATATTCAATGTGATATTCCCAAAATCGATAGCAACTGGGCATGGTTTTTGGCAATTATGGCATATCGTACAATAATTTGATATCTCACGCAGATTGTTAAAATGCTTGAAGCTCAACGAAGTGGAAGTCTGAATATCATACAGCACAGCTTCCATGATAAGAGCTGTCGCCAAAATTTTATTTCGTGGATTGTAGAAGACAACTGCATCAGGATAATGTGTATTACATACCGATTTACACTTGCCGCATCTAATACATGTTGCAATTGAATTGAATACTGTCTCAAGGTCAGTAGCCTTTAAAATAAAGGCCTCATTTTCAAGAAGATTAAATGATGGCGTATAGATAGTTTCAAGGTTAAAATCTCGCGTCAATTTAAGAGGGTTGAATAGATCTTCAGGGTCGGCAGTTTTATTATATTCAGCAAATTTCTGTAACGTTTCATCATCAATAAAACGAATTTTTGTAAGTCCTATGCCATGCTCACCACTTACTACACCGCCCAATGCCACAGTCTGGCGCATAACTGTTGCTGCAGTCTCATCTGCATCCCTCATCATAAGGTAATCATTAGAATGAACAGGGATATTAACATGTACATTGCCATCACCGGCATGCATATGAGTAGCAACAACAATGCGACGCTTTAATGTTGCTTGTTTTACCTTCTGTATTTGTGTTAGTATGTCATCATAACCGTAAAAAAGTTTTTGTAATGGTTCATCAACTTCTTTTGAAAAATCTATGCTCATCTCGTTATTCTGGATGAGTTGAAAGACAGTATTCATCCTTAGTGCATATTCCGAATCATATTTGAAATAATCTTTGGCTGGAGTATCAAGATTGGTAAGAATATCACTATAACGGGATTGTTGGGATAGTAACTGACCAATGCCTATCTTGCAGCGTTCCACACATACTGCATCTTCTTCAACTGTAACTCTCTCGTTTAAAAAATCAATGAGTGCACCAATAATTTGAATATTATTTTCTAATTCTTTAGTTATATTCAACTTTTCAATAAAATCAGAAAAATCCTGCAACTTTTCCAGTGGTATTACAATATCTTCATTTAGCTTGAATGCATTGGTATGTTTGGCAATAGCACTTAAATTTTTTCTGTCCTGCCAAAATTTTTCTCGTGTTTCTGCATCCTTTGCAATAATTCCTTCAGTGTTGTATTGCTTAACTTTTGCCACCAACTCAACTGCAGATTTCTCCAGCCGTGCTTCATCATCGCTCTCAATATCAACCACCAGCACTGCTTTAGGTATCTCGGTTCTTGCAGATTTGTTTTTATATTGTATTGCCTTCACATATTGTTCATCAAAATGCTCAAGCGCTGTTAAAAACACAACAGGGTCATTCTCAAAAGTTTTAACAATTTCAACGATTGCTTTTGAGGCATTAATCATATTATTGCCAAAAAATTCAAAACATACTGTACGCGTATGTTTAAATGGCCTATATAAAACAAACGTTGCGCTAACAATGATACCATCACATCCTTCTTTCTGTAATCCAGGCAATCCACCAAGTGCCTTGTTGGTAATATCTTTGCCAAGTCCTTTTTTACGTATGTCAAGACCCGACAGAGTTATGGTTTTTACCAGCTTTTTATTCTTCTCTACAGTAAAGACAACTTCATCTTCAGGCAAAATTTTCCTATAGGGATGATTCACTCTACGTACTGTTACTATTTCACCATTGTGATCTACTATATCAAATGAAAGTATATTATCTATACATGTTCCCCACATGACGCATTTTTTGCCACCAGCATTCTCAGCTATATTGCCTCCAATGGTACATGCCCATGCTGATGTAGGGTCTGTGGCAAAAATATACTTCTGATGTTCACAAAAGTTTATTACATCTTCGGTTACTGCACCTGCATCAACAGTGATAGTTGGAATCTCTTTCCCATTTATCACTGTTGTTTCAATTGACCCAATGCGGTTTAGCTTTTCAGTATTAATTATCATTGTATTAGGTAGCAAAGGAATAGCTCCACCAGTAAGCCCTGTGCCACCGCCACGAGGAATAATAACAAGATGTAATTTTTTGGCTGCTTTTACAAGCTCCTGAATTTCACGTGCTGAGTCAGGATATACTACTACAACTGGATACTCCACACGCCAGTCTGTTGCATCAGTAACATGTGCAGCTAAATGAAACGGACTGAAATGTATATTCCCAGCTGCAGTTATGTGTTTCAATTTATTAAAAATCTTTTCTTGAAGCTTTCTTGTGTCTTTTAACTTTTTGAAAAACTTATCATCTAATTTTTCAATTTTTGAAATAAAATCAAGAACCTGGGGATCGCCACCAGCTCCTTCTTTTACAGTTGCAAGCCTGCGCTGATGCCGCTTATACAACCTTTTAAGCTTGGCAGGATTTTCCACAATGTCATATTGAATATAGGGGTTTCTATCTATAATAAAAATATCACCTATGTTTTCAAAAAGAAGCTTTGCGCTTCTGCCTGTCCGCCGCTTTTCCCTGAGTGCCTGCACAAGATTCCACGTCTCAAGATCAAAGTACTTGAGGATTATCTCCCTATCCGAAAACGAAGTATAGTTATAGGGTATTTCCCTGTATTTAAAATCTCTTTTGAATACTTTATCCATTAAATTCCCTATCAACTAAAAAGATTTTACAATTGCCATCAAGTACAATAAATATACCACATGGTTACAAAATTGCAATGTGGTATATTTGTTATACCAATTTGTACGTAATACATTAACCAATAGTAACTGGTCAATATCTTATTAAAAAAATTTTTTATAGGAGGAGATAGCCATGAAGCAAGTTGATGCACGAGGGCTGGAATGCCCAAAACCAGTTTTATTAACTAAAGCTGAAATTGAAAAGTCTAATCCTGATAATCTTATCGTTTTGGTAAGCAATGAAACAGCGGTTGGAAATGTAACACGATTTGCAGAAAATAGCGGATATTCAGTAACAACAACCAGACAGGATGATTATTTTTTACTGCAATTGCATAAAAGTATCTTAAAAGAACAAACACTTTCTTTTCCACAGACTGAAAAGACAGATACTGTAACTGAAAATACAGTATTCTTTTTTACCTCAAATGAATTTGGCCAGGGGCCAAAAGAATTGAGTGAGCTTTTAATCCATTCATTTATCAATACCATTAATGAGACAAACATGTTACCGTCCACCATGATTTTTGTTAATTCAGGTATATTTTTGACCACTGAGGGATCAAAAGTACTACCTGCATTGCAGGAAATTGAGAAAAAGGGGGTACAGATTATCAATTGCGGGACATGTCTTGATTTTTACAAACGCAAAGAAACATTGAAGGTGGGCATTATTTCTAATATGTATACCATTATTGAAATATTAATGAAAGCAACAAAAGTAATTCGATTTTAAAAGCAAGTTTTAAAAAAGGCTGGATTCGTCCATTCCTTTATAAGGCAGTTGCAGATGTTCATACGCAAGCCGTGCTGCTACTCGGCCACGCGGTGTCCGTTTTAACATGCCAATTTGAACCAAATACGGCTCATAAAAATCTTCCAGCGTAGTGATTTCTTCACCTATTGAGATAGCAATAGTTTTTATCCCAACCGGTCCACCATCGTATTTATCAATGATAGTGGAAAGTATTTTTCTATCCATATCATCAAGGCCTAATGCATCAATATGAAGCCTATCCAGCGCATACTGAGCTATCTCTAGGTCAATAGTTTCTTTTTTCATAACTATCGCAAAATCAAGAACTCGTTTAACCAGTCTGTTTACTATTCTGGGTGTTCGCCGTGAGCGACGTGCTATTTCCTGTGCTGCTGCATTATCTATAGAACACCCTATAATTTTTGCAGTCCGCTTTGCTATTGTTTCTAGATCTTCAATCTCATAATAGTCAAGCCTTAGTGGAATGCCAAACCTATCGCGTAGTGCTGATGTTAACAGACCTGTGCGGGTAGTTGCTCCAATAAGGGTAAACGGTGCCAATTGTAATTTTATACTTTTTGCGCCAACACCCTGCCCAAGTATTATGTCAAGCTCACCATCTTCCATTGCACTGTAAAGCAGTTCCTCAATGGTAGGTGATAACCTGTGAATTTCATCAATGAATAAAACATCCATTGGTTCTAAATTAGTCAGCATTGAAGCCATGTCGCCAGGTTTTTCAATTGCCGGTGCTGATGTTGCCTTGATATTAACACCCAACTCATTAGCAACAATAAAAGCAAGAGTAGTTTTTCCAAGCCCGGGAGGCCCAGCTAACAATACATGGTCCAGAGGTTTTTGGCGCATTTTAGCTGATTCTATAAAAATACGAAGATTTGCGGTTAATGATTTCTGGCCTATAAACTCATCAAGATTCTGCGGTCGTAATTTTTTTTCAAAATCCTCTTCTTCAAGCGACAATGAAGAAACCAGGCTTTGTGGGTTATTATTTTTTTCCTTTTTGTTCATACTCTTTCAAAATCTTCATAATATCCTGAGCATCCTTTGCACTGGAAAGCGCTTCGCGCAGAGTGTCATCACTCATAAGCTTGGCTATGTTTGCAAGTGTTTTAATATGCTGCGAAATTTTGTCTTTGGGAACAATTAAAAGTATGGCTATATGTACCGGCATATTATCAATAGAATCAAAATTAATTCCTTTTTTACTCAATGCCATTATCATCACTACATCATCCACATAGGGACAACTGCAATGAGGTATCGCAACTCCTTTTCCAATACCCGTACTCATTGATTTTTCACGTTCAAACAATGTTTTTTTAATTGTTTCCCGGTATTCAGATTTGACGGCTTTATTTTTAATTGCCACATCAAGCATTGACTCAATTAATTCCCATCTATCTTTTACAGATGGATTAACAAGTATTGTTTTTTTATTTAAATAATCAGTTAAAACCATAACCCCAATCAATCCCAAAAATATAAGGAACCCTATAATTACAACTAAAATACTACCCGTATGAGATTTTCGTCAAGTGTAATATAATTTTTTTAAAAATTACATCTTATAGTACAACAAGGGGATTTTTGATAAGAAGAATTATTTAATGTATGGTTTGTATGTGTTGTATACCATGATATACCATCATATAATGAAAAAACGCACCTAACAGAATAAATCCATGAAAAATCTCATGGAATCCAACATATCCGTTAGTCTTTTTTGGCCATTTCACTATATAAAACAATGCTCCAACAGTAAATGCAACCCCACCTAAAAAAAGATACCATAATGACATTGCATCCATCACATTGATGATATCCTTAATGACAATTATTGCCATCCACCCCATTGCAAGATAAATTGCTGTATATACAATTCGCGGTGCATTGAAAAAATACAACTTGAATATAATCCCCAGTACCACCAGCACCCACTGAGCAGCAATAATATACATGGCAGTACCAAATTCAAGATAGATATAGCAGACGGGAGTATATGTTCCTGCAATCATTATAAAAATTGCCATATGGTCAAGCCTTCTCCATAGTGAGTCCTCATCTTCATGCTGCTTTAATCCATGATACAGTGTGCTTGCAGTAAACAGCACAATTACAGAAATGCCATATATAACCGATAGTAACTGAATAATTGGTGTGCTGGCTGTAAAAATTAAAATAACCAACCCCACTATAGCAATAATTACTCCCACAGCATGTGAATAGAATGATAGTAGTTCTGATCGGTTAACAGGCATTGTACATCCTTTCTTTTACAATACTTTTGTATACATTTTAGTTATGACTATATGTTGGTTTTTTTGGTTGCAAAATTTTAAGTTTTATACATAAAAAAACAGTAACTATAACAAAACTTTTATTTTGAAAGGACATACAGTATGGATATCAAGACTGTAAAAGATAGCACCATAACAATTGTACAGCAGATGACCCATCAAGATGCAAATCTTGCGGGCAATGTTCATGGTGGTACTATAATGAAGCTTATTGACAATACTGGAGGTATTGTTGCGTCACGGCATGCAGGATGCCTTGTGGTGACAGCTTCTATTGACAGGTTAGATTTTCACAGCCCTGTCTATGTTGGAGATCTGTTGCGGCTTAAGGCTAGTGTTAATTACGTTGGCACTACTTCTATGGAAGTTGGAGTAAGAGTTGAAGCCGAAAATTTTATCACTGGACAGGTACGGCATACTGCCTCTGCATATCTTACGTATGTAGCTCTTGATGAAAAAGGAAAACCTAAAAAAGTACCGGCTTTGCAGCCCGAAACCGAAGAAGAAAAACGCCGATACAAGGAAGCAGAAATCCGAAGAAAAAAGAGATTGGGATTAAATCAATAGTATACTAAAACTATTCATGATAGTACTACCGTGCATATACTAATGATGGAGGATGCCTCAATGGAATATTGCGTTATCTTTTGCACTGTACCAAGTGACCAGGTGGGATTAGAGATAGCAAATACCCTGGTTTCAAATAAATTAGCTGCTTGTGTTAACATTATTCCAGGGCTAACTTCTATTTATACCTGGAAAGGGGAAATCTGTAATGATCGGGAATTGCTTTGTGTAATTAAAACAAAAAAGGATCTCTATAAAGAAGTTGAAGAAGCAATTAAAAAAATCCACCCTTACGAAGTTGCTGAAATTATTGCGTTACCTGTCACAAGAGGGTCATCAGACTATTTGCAGTGGATTGAAAGCGTCACAAAATGAAAATTCCGTACTTGTGGTACGGAATTTTATATTGAAACGCATGGTGAGGTCATCACCCATGCGGCCATAGTAACTAGATATCACATTTATTCATTCATTTCAAAAAAAATTATTTATATATTCTAATTATTATAAACGAAATAATCTTCTGCTATTAGTTTTTGGCATTTCCTGATGTACCTCTTTTCTTTCTTGTTCCAGCGCATCAACCTTTGCAATTAATACACGAATAAGATGAGTAAGATATTCTTCTTTTTTCTGCAAATCACGAATGATATCACTTTTTGCCGCCTGTATTTCATTTCGTAATGCTGTCTCTACCTCACGTAACTCCCTGATTGTTGTCAAATCTACCAAAGTATCATTATTCATTGTTCTATCCTTTATCATTAAATATCCATTTTTTAAAACCTTGTTACTTTAAAAAACTTTAATAAATGCTATCTCAAGCTAAATAGCACCCTGCTAAAATTATAATCAGATACCATTGCTACCTAAACATTATAGCAACCTATTTGAAAACTTCATTAATATTTTATATACAAATTTATACCTTACTATCCCTAAAAAAACATCAATGCATCTGCTATAGCGTAACACCTTTTTTTAAAAAACTATTTGCGTAATATTAATTCATTTTATACAATGCCTTCATTACAAATACGCTAAAGAAAGTCATGCCTTTTATTGGGAGGGTACTATGAAAAGAATGCATTATATGTTATTGTTGTTTCTATTTATTTTTATTATAAGTTGCGCTTCAGCACCAAAAAACTGCAAGGAAGGCGATTGCAATAATGGTATTGGTACAACCATTCATGAGAACGGTACATATAAAGGTAGTTTTAAAAATAGCGTACGCGAGGGTATTGGTGAATATGCTTTTGATAATGGTGACGTTTACCGTGGGAATTACAAAAACAACATGCGTAATGGCCAGGGTGAATATACATGGAAAAATGGGGATAGCTACCGCGGCACATGGTTGGATGGCAAAAGGAATGGATTTGGAATTTACACCTGGGCTGATGGAACACGGTATGAGGGTGAGTGGAAAGATGACGCTCGCCATGGTAAAGGCAAACTGATTTTAAAAGATGGAACCGTTTTTGATGGTATGTGGGAAAACGATAGCTATATCCGTAAATAACTGTTTAACTCCAAGATTTATTCTTTAATGATTTTTTCAAAACCAATATACTGTATACCTAATGGTCAACGAAAGAGGGTTGTATATTTTTTATAAAATTATTACTACTCTAATTGTGGAGGTTATATGAACAAAAAAAATGTGCTAATAGTATGCTGCATTGCACTCCTTATCCCTGCAATTATCGTTGCACAGGGAGTGGTAAAGGTTAAAAAAACCAGTTTGGCTCCAAAACAGGGTACCGTGACATTTGACCACCAGATACATAAAAATAAAGGCATAACTGATTGCAAAATTTGCCATCATACCGGCAATACTGCAAAAAAATGTGGTGACAGCGGCTGTCACTTTGAAGCGCAGAACAAGGGTTACAATGCCATACACAGCAAGTGTCTGGGTTGCCACAGGACAAAAGGTGGAAAAGCCCCTACATTGTGTATGCAATGCCATAAACGATAACTCAATATTTGGGGGATTTTCAATCCCTCAAAAATTTATACCTATGCCTGGATTAATTACCCATCAACGAATATTTATAGAATCAGTAAAGTCATTGAAGAAACAAAAGTATCCCAATTATGCCACCCATATTTTAGATATACAATTTTCAAATCATCTATTTACTTCATCTTCCTTAGCAGGATTGCTGGTTCCAAACCTGTTTGACTATATCCCTGGCAAAAGAGACCTATTTTTTGGAAATCTAATAAAACATCTTTTACACTCGGATGATGGGCTTTTTATTATACATAACATGTTTAATACCATATTACATCATGTATCATATGAACCTAATGAATGGCTATACTATCAAAAAGGATTTTTCTATGGGTATATCTCCCATTGGGTGGTTGATGCGCTATTTCATCCGTTTGTTTTTTATTGGTCTGGATTTCCAACTTTTAAGGATCACAGAACCGCACTATACAGGAACCAGCATCTTCTGTTTGAATATACCGTAGACCAGTACATGGCATACTATTTTAATTCGGATCCATTTGACTATAATCTTGCAGCAATGATTCCAATAAAAGGCTCCCTGCAATATAGCGCAATCAAGGATTTAATTGCTGGAGCTATCGCCCATGTTAATCCTTCTTTGAAAATTAATCATCCACTATTCCCATATATGCCCTATGATATATTTGACATTGCGCTGAAATGTGTACCACTAGTCTACTTGATTAAAAAAACTCGTAACCCTCAGCTTATCAGAATATTACGTTTTTTTGAAAAAAAAGTTTACAGCGATTTTCTTGTGCGCTACCCCGATGGCAGACGGATAAACAGACATATATTAAATTTACACAGGGAACGATGGTTTATTCCAACCGGAGAGCCTGGACTGCATTATGAGTCAGTAGACGACCTTTTTAAAATTGCTAGGGATAAAACAGTGCAGATCTGGAAACAGCTAGAAGAAATGTTTACTCAAAGAACGGAAATCACAGCACAGCAACTGAGAAGTGTGCTAGAATATGCTAATGCCTATACAGGCAAAGAAGGTTTTTCCCTTGATAAAATGACTCTGCAAAACCCTATACGTTTGCGAAATTAATGTTACTATTTAAGATTTTTTATGGTAGTATCAAAGTGAAGCTTTGCAATCTTTTTTATATCATCCGCCGGTAATTGCTTAATAAGAGAAGGCTTTTCAATATATTCACTGTTTGAAGTATATAATGACAAAAACTTTATGAAATTAGTCCCCGCAATCCTATGAGGGTTTATAGTATTGTAATCTAAATAGCTATAAAGTATTGCCAGTCCTAAATAGGTATTGTAATAAATAGTGCTACTGAGTGCAAGCTCCTCTCCAGTTACCTGATCAAAGAAGAAATAGTAATTATTCAACACCTTATGAGTTAATTCATGAATTTCAAACATTTTCCAGATTTCATCAAATATTGTTTCCTTACTGGTAAATGCTTTTTTTATACAGTACTTAATATCTTCTGTAACATGAGCGCCCACAAAAAACATATTTTCACATGATTTGTTTTCAATAATCCTCTTTGAAATTATATAATCATTATAAACCTCATCGGGATTTATATATATCATGTCAAAGTAGAAAGTTGAATTGCTGGTTGAAAATTCATCGTAATAAATTAAAGGCTGTATATTAAATATTTTTTCTTTAACATTGAAAAGGGGATGATTGATAGTTACAGGTTTTCGTTTTCCATATATACAATAATCCAGCATATACCTGTATCCCCCACCATCCTTTGTTTTTGAAAAACGCAAAACAATATTCCTTGACTCCAGTTTCAGTGTAAGCTGTTCTAATTCTGCATCGCTAATTTTATCTGGTTCTTTATATACCTGCAAAATTTGCTGGGCAAGATTTTTCAATGCAGGATCCTGAAGTGTTCGTATATATGCTTCATACTGCACTACATTAAAACCAGGAGTCTGCATAAGCTTAACTGGAATGCTATCAGCTTGGATTAAATTCACAAAATGTGGATTTTCATTAAACAGCAAAACAATGTAGGCATACAACTTTCCATTAGTTGTTCGTATATTCATCAAATTGGGCCGGACACTTGAAATATTTACCTCATAGCTTGAAATGCTCAACGGCCATAGAAGTAACAGCAACAATACAATGCTTTTTTGTTTTATTTTTGAAAATCCCATATAGCTTTAGCATCCTTCCTACAAACAATGTAGCTTTGGTAACATAATAATACAAAAAAATAATCACTATTACGCAAGATAATAAAATTTTTTGAAGTTACCAAATGTTATTGAAAAATTTTGTGGAAAGTATCATGTAGCCCTATAAACTTTGTATCCTAGTTCGTATATCCCATACTTGAGTGCGATAGCTCATAGCATAATCTTAATATTAAAAGGAGCTGCCATGAAACTCTTTGCCCAGGGAAAAATTAATGACTGCTGTCATGCGATAGGTCATATTGGCTATCCCTCTTACGTCATCAAGGGTAATCTTTACACCATGATGGTAGATGCAGGAATTAACCTCCTTGCGCCAAAATATTACCATGACCTGGTTTCACTGCTGGGTGATCCACCAAAACTGCACTATGCTGCAATAACCCATTCTCACTACGATCATCTGGGAGCTATACCTTATCTTATAAAAAAAATACCTGGGTTAACCACTGTTGGTGCAGAACGTATTGAAAAGTTACTATCGAAACAATCTGTTATTGACTATATGACTCAATTGAGTGATATACAGAGGCCAGTATTTTCTCAAATAACCGGAAATGAAGATGTGGCATTGTCGTATTTTAATATTGCACTGCCAGTTAAAGAAGGTGATACGATTGACCTGGGTAATATGCCCTGTCAGGTGTATGAGGTCCCTGGTCATACTCGCGATTCTTTGGCATATTATTTCCCCACTATCAAAATGCTTTGTCCTGGTGAATCAGTAGGCGTTCCAGAAGGTACTGATGGACAGAATGTGCAAGTTGAATTTTTATCCTCATATGAGGACTATTTTGCATCGCTTGAAAAAATGGCTTCCCTTGATGTAAAAATTCTATGTTTAGCTCATGGATTTGTATATACCGACGATGATGTGGTATCTTTCTTTACCACATCAATTAAAGCAACACAACAATACAAAAATCTACTTCTTGAATATCTAAATACAGTAAACGGAGATATTGACAAAGCAATACAATTAATTGTTCAAGAGGAGTATGATAAAAAAGGAACTATACATCAGGAAAGAAATGCCTATATATCAAATCTCACTGCACAGGTGAAATTAGTTGCTAAAGAATATCAGTGTATCAAGGGGTAGCCAAAGAAATAACAAACCACATGAACATGACAATAATAAGGATACCCCACAGTGCAACAAGTCCCATTGCTATCCCGGGGTGGTTATATACCCATTTAAAAACAGCGGTCTCTTTGTATTGAATAATAATAGTAAAAACTTTATCAAATAGTGTGGATTTCTTCTTTGACTTTTTCTTTATAGAATTGGTAGCCATTACTCCCTCTCACCATGCAAAAATACACACCCCCTTACATTACAATGATTATATTAATATTTTAATAATTGTCAATCAATAAAATTTTGTAATATATCTATTTTTTCTGGCTGTAGTAATTTCGGATATATTCATCAATATACCCTTGAGGATCTTCAACAGCAGCCTTAGTAATGACAAAGCGTTCTGCATTCATTAACTTTATAGCATACGGGTAATCATGAAACAAATTATCACAAAACTGCTTTATACTCATCCCTGCAGCACGTGCCTTTTCCTGGATAATGTGCAATGCTTCATCTTCAAATTCCATTACTATACCATGTTGTAATAAAAATTCTTTCTGGAATTTGCGGATGTTGTCACTCAATAATATTTGTTTTAATACTTCTTCGGGATATTCCACAACTTCCCTATTTACCACAAGCTTTTTTATATCTGTAGATGGAAGAGTTTTTTCAAATTTTATAAGCGTTTTCTCAAATACACTCAAAAGCCCTCGTGCACCTGTTCGTTCATTATACGCTTTTGTAGCCAGCATTTTCAAAGCTTCATCTGTAAATTCAAGTTCAATGCCGTAAGCCTTAAAATCCAGCTTTTTACCCATTACAACAGTGCTATATTTATTCTTTAATATTTTATATAACCCTTCCTCATCAAGATCATTAAGGACCACAGTAACGGGAAGGCGACCAACAAATTCTGATTCAAACCCATATTCAATCAAATCCTCAGTCTTAACCATTTTAAGGACACTTTGCCTATCCTCACGTCTGATTTGTGATTTATCAAATCCAATTGCCTGCCTATTTAAACGCTTATTGATAATATCTTCAAGTCCACTAAATGCTCCGGATACTATAAATAAAATATTTTTGGTATTTATCTTTTTGCGGGTAACTTTACCTGTACGCTGTGCTTCCATAGCTGCTTCTACCTGGGAAGCAAGGTCATGTGGCGTTTTGAGGTCCACATCTGCTTCTTCCATCAGTTTCAGGAGATTACGCTGCACCCCGGCTCGAGAAACATCCGGACCATACACAGTACCGCTTGATGCTATCTTATCTATCTCATCCAGATAAATAATCCCATACTCAGCTTTGGCAATATCACCATCAGCTTCATGTACCAGTTCGCGCACTAAATCTTCAACATCACCTCCTACATAACCGGTTTCACTAAACTTTGTTGCATCAGCTTTCACAAACGGAACACCAATCTTTTTTGCAATCAGTTTTATAATATAGGTTTTACCTACACCAGTAGGACCAATGAGCAGCATATTGCTCTTGATATTACCAACTATCTTTTCATCCTCGGGAAGTTCCTGCTCAAGATGCATACGGTTAAAGTGGGTGCATATTTTTGTGGCAATAATTTCAACAGCTTCTTCCTGACCAACAATATATTTATTTAAATAGCTTTCAAGTTCCTCAGGCTTCAACTGGAAGTTTATATCACCTCGTTTGGCCCTAACACCAGCCTTCCCACCTACAGGTTCGGCCTCAGGAGAAACTTTGTGCAGTTCATCTTCTAAATCTATTATATCTTTAATATTTTTCAAGTTTTCAGGCATCTGATTAGGCATTTGTCTACCTCATATCTATAACAATTATAATATACTATATATAGTATCGCTCATATATAAATATAACACAAAATTGTATAAATGTGGCAAAGAAAATTTAATATGATTCTTTTTGATACTATTTTTTTATAGTTTTACGCTATAAAAATTTTTCCATTTTTGTTTTTTGCATGCATCCCACCTGCTGCAAGCAGCATATTCTCAAGTGTGTCCTGTACAAAAT
>JAOAIH010000025.1:0-4014 GCA_026414805.1 Spirochaetota bacterium
TACAGGGAGGTATATGTAGTAGGGATGAGTTTTAGCAAAGAAGAAAAAACTTTAATTGAGTTTGAGTGGGAAAGGGTATGATTTCAGATAGTACTGTTACTGTTTTTACCATCAAGTTTTAAGTATGAAGATTGCTTATTGATGGTTATAAACATAATTGCTCGCATATGCTATCGTTTTAATCAGTAAACTCCACAACAGTTTTTATAGCCTTATGTGCTCCTTTGTTGGCATTAACCTCTATCATTTTTTTGTATTGCTCAATGCTAAAAGTGTGCGTGACCATTGATTCTATATCAGGTATTTTCTTCATAAATTCCAATGATTTTTCAAAGATATGCTTTTGCCTACCACCTTCTTTTATGTACCCATAACCGTATACACCTTTGACAGTGATAAGTTTGAGCCATAGTGGTGTTGGATCAAAAGAAAGATGAGCGGTAATTCCAACTAGACTTACGACACCCCCAGCGCGCGTAATGTTTAATGCCATAGAAAATGTTTTTGATGTACCTACGGTATCAAATACCTTATCAAAGCCTCCCTGCATAATTGATGGTCCCATCATGGGTTTGTANATTTCAGCATTGGTGTATTGAGCTACGTGAGTATCATTGTGTAGCACTACATTAGCTCCATATTCAATAGCCTTTTCTTGGTGGAAGGCAGAAGGTTCAATAATAGCTACAGTAGATTTTATGTTCAAAGCTCTGAGTGCACGGATAAGCATAAGTCCTATTACGCCACATCCAATGATGCATATTGTATCAGTATTTTCTGGTTTATTGTCATACAATGCCTGGAGTGCCACGCTGAATGGCTCAACCAATACAGCTGCTTTCATGCTTACATTTTGTGGTATAGCAAAAAGCTGTGTTCGGTGTGCAGGCAGATATTCAGCAAAACCACCGTTTGCATCTTTACAGATTCCAGTAAACATCCCTGGTGCAATAGTCCCTTTTGCAAAATTTTCGCAGTTTGCAGGCCTTCCAATCTTACAGGCATGGCATAGCGGGAGCTTTCGTACTACACAGGAAAGCATTGGATTTATGACAACGCGCTGTCCCCTTTTAAAGCCAGTAGCACCGGGCTCTTCTACTGTACCACATACCTCATGTCCAATGACACATGGGAACGAGGTGAATGGCGAAGCCATAGGCGAATCGTGAAGTTGTATCAGGTTATAGTCGCTCCCGCAAAATCCGCAATATGTTGTTTTTACTATTGCCCAGTTTTTATCCATGGGCTTTGGCTTTGGGATATCGACTAATTTTAGAGTGCCAATTGGGCTTTTGTAAAACACGGATTTGGAAAAAGCTCCTACGGCTTTCAGGGCTATCCATTGTGGGACTGTGACATTAAATTGCAGTGCTTTCATTTTTTTTCCTTAAGAAAAAAAAATATTTTATTATTTATAAAAGCTTATTCCTAATGAATTTTCAATTTGAGATAGATAGCTTTCAATATCTTGAAGTTTATTTAAAATTTCGTTACAGATTATAAATGGATTTATCTGTTCATAATCGTGGGCTAAATAATTTCTAAATCCTGCAATTTTGGCAAACGAATGGGCAAATACAGGGTCTATTATATTGTTTTCGCCCAATATGTCGATGGCTTCGTAGTATGTTTGAGGAATGCGCAATTTTTTGTATTTAATAACAAGCTCAGCCAAAGTAATGCAAGAATCTGATAAAAGATAGAGGTAATGAAGCAATGCTCCTTTATAAATAGGATCGCTGGTAAAGCGATTATTGCAATCGTCTTTTATTGAATGTATAATTGATAGATATTCTCTAATTTTTCCAATTTTGTATAGTATTCGTTCCATTACACTCCAATTGTGATAAAACGCTGAGTTTTGAAGTCAATAGCTGCATGAATCATTTTCAATTCAAATTCTTCGCGCAGTGGTGGATCAGCATCATAAAGCAGTATTCCATTTCGGATAATCTCATCAATGAGCATTAAGTTGTAATTTGCATTAAGGACAACAATGTCAACGTCATTTGCTTTCAAAGCTCTGCAGGTATCAAGATGAATTGAAAGCAGTGTATCAAATAACTTTTGTGGATATCCGTTTTTTAAATAGACTGCAATATCAATATCACTTGATGGCGATAGTTCGTTTTTTGCCGTTGAACCAAATAAATATGCAAACACAACATTATAGTGTTTAAAAATAGGGGTAAGTTTAATTGTAATGTCACCGATAATCATATAGGATCTTCAATCAAACTTTAACGACTGATAAAACAAAAGCGTTGCAGGGCTTGTCACTGTTGGGTCAGTGAGCACATTCACACATGCAGGTTTGCCGCTTTCCTTTGCGCGGATGAGCGCAGGAGCTATCGCCTCATCCTTTTCAACAAATTCGCCGTATCCACCCATACCTTCAACAATCTTTTCGTAGCGTCTAAGTCCAAGTTCCGCACAGGTTGTACGCTCTTTGCCAATTGATAGTTCCTGACTGTGCTTAATCATTCCCCATGCGCAGTCATTGTTCACCACGCAAATAAAAGGCACATTGTGACGCACTGCGGTATCAAATTCAAAGCCGTTAAACCCAAATGATCCATCGCCGTTTAATACCACCACCTGCTTGTCGGGATGAACCAGTTTGGCTGCAATAGCAAACGGTATGCCAGCCCCCAGGCAACCTAACAATCCTGCTGATTGTGACAGCACCCCTGCTTTGTGTTTAGACTGAAATCCTACAAGCCCAAAGTAGGTAGTATCGCCACCATCAACCACATACAGCGCATCGGTGCCAAAGACCTCCTGTATCTTTGCAACAAGCCGTATAGGATGAATTGGGTCAGAAGGCTTTTGGCGCAATTTAATTTCGCTGTCAATAAATGCATATCCCGCCTGCGTAAGCGCGTCAATCCATTGCGCATGGCTTTTTTGTTCAACCAGGGGCAGGAGTGCTTTCAGCGTTGCACCTGCATCGCCCACAAGCCCAACATCTGCAATGCGATTACGGTTGATTTCGGTTGGTTCAATATCAATGCGCACAACTTTAGTGGTTGGCGGGATAATTGCACCTGACTGAAAGAGCCAGTTAAAGCGAATGCCTGCTGCAACAATGACATCAGCCTGTGACATGGTCATCATTAAGCCAACGTTACCAATGTTCCAGATTGATTGTGGATGATTGTCAGGAAGAACTCCGCGCCCTCCATTAAGCAATATAAACGGAATGCCGGTTTTTTCTATAAATGCCTGTAACTCAAGTGTACAGTTGCTGTAGCCAATTCCTGTCCCACCAATAAAAAGGGGCCTTTGTGCACTGTTGATAATTTCCGAAGCTTTATAAAGATATGAGGAATCAGGGAGAGAAGTAAATGTATCAACGCTGGGCATAAATTCAAAATCTTCAACTGACTTGCTCAATACATCCGGTGGCAGTTCCAAAAATACAGGCCCTGGTCTTCCACATGTTGCATGCCTGAATGCCAGATCCAGATACTCAGGAATGCGCTTTGTATCGTAGCATGTTGCACACCATTTTACCAGGGGCTTTACCACATCAAGTTGATTCATCTCTTGCAATGCACCTTTGTGGTCATCGCGCAGAGGATGACGTCCACACAAAACCACAACCGGCGCATTATCCAACGAGGCATTTGCAATACCGGTGATGCCATTGGTAAATCCTGGCCCTGCAGTTAAAAAGCACACACCGGGATTGCCTGTATATACTGCTACTGCATGAGCCATCATTACCGCAGCTTGCTCATGCCGTACATCAATTGACCTGATACCATACTGCTGCAATCCATCAAGCAGAGCTTCAATATGCCCACCGGATATGCCAAATGCAAACTGTACATTGCGCTTTGACAAGTACTTTCCTATTAAGTGGCCACCATTTATAGCCATAATTCCTCCTGTTTATTTTTTAAGGGCGATAGTTACTGCATCATTAAACCACTGTATAAAAAAGGCCATACCCTCAACATGGAGCCTGCCGCTTGCAGCTGCATAAAACGATGCTTGTTGTGTACCTGC
>JAOAIH010000025.1:4114-37928 GCA_026414805.1 Spirochaetota bacterium
GTTATCCGTGATGTTGAAGCTGCATGGAATGACGCTTTGAGCAGAAACCCTAAAGTCATTGGCATTAACTGCAAGAATTTAAAATTTATTGATTCATCAGCCCTTGGCACATTAGTAAAATTTATGAACAGTGCAACAAATCGAAAGATAACATTATCGCTTTTTAATGTGCCACCATCAATAATAACCATTTTTAAAACTTCCCGTTTAGACAGATTTTTTACAATCAATACAAAAGAGGATTTTGAAAATAAATATCTTTTAGTTAGATGATATTTTAGTTACTGAGATGTTATGATTCTTATGTCAATATATTGCTTTTATTACTGTATGGTATATCATGTTCATTTTAGTTGGGTGTTAAATTAACATTCAGCTTTTATATAGAAAAACCATATTATCTCTCTTGTATCAGACCACAATTATCATGAAAAGAAGATATGTCCATACCTGCTTTGTGAGCAAGACGATTACTACCACGCTTTTGACTGTATGATATGTGAATCTATCAAGAATGCGTGCAATCTGAAATAAATGCTTATTTTTATAAGCTAATGCGAATAAAGCTTCTCCTTTTTCTTCACAAAGGACTCTATAAATAATTTCTCTGACAAACATTGGGCTCAGAAATTTTTTGTATTATGGCAACAGCATTGATTCAAGAAGCTTTATACGTGCTGCATTATTTTTTCGTTAGAAGGGACTTGATAGATCCCCTTTGGCAGTTTTTTTGAATTATGACTGCCATCATCAATAGGGATCAAAGGGGGCACATGCAGTAAAATTATGGGAAAGACAGATGTTATTTTTTTGGGATATAGGAACCCAAGTGATGAATGATACCTATACATAGAAAGCTACCAAAAATTGTTATACAGGCAGAATAAAAAAACTTGTAAAATAACCCCACCATATTAGAAATTAGTTTGTATTACAAAAACATCTTAATGGTGCACCACTACCATGGGGTAAGGGTTGGTTATTTTTATTATATAAAATGGAGGATATATTCATGGCAGACAACGATGTAGTAGTTGTATCGGCTTGCAGAACACCAATAGGAAGTTTTGGACAATCGCTAAAGGATGTTAAAGCGTATGAATTAGCTGCAATTGTTATGAAGGAAGCTTTGCAGCGTGCACACATTGAAGGCAGTGCATTGTCGGATGTTATCTTTGGTAACTGTTTGATGGGCTCTGATGAAGCTAATGTGGCTCGTACAGCTGCCCTGAAAGCAGGTATCCCCGTTGAGGTACCAGCAACATCAGTACAGCGGCAATGCGCCTCTGGCATGACAGCGGTGGTGTTTGGTACACAGCAGCTTATTGCTGGGGATTCGGATATTGTATTGGTTGGTGGAGTTGAGTCAATG
Organism: Spirochaetota bacterium; assembly: GCA_026414805.1. NCBI lineage: Bacteria > Pseudomonadati > Spirochaetota > Spirochaetota bacterium. The sequence goes on from JAOAIH010000025.1 coordinate 5,487, forward strand.
TCAAATGCTCCCTATGTACTATGGAAAGCACGCTGGGGGCTACGCCTTACTCATTCAGAGCTAACTGATGCAATGTGGGAACTGCTTCATTCAGGCAGTGGCCTTTTAGGTGAGCCGTATATCATGGGGCAGACAGCTGAAAATCTAGCGGAAAAATACAATATATCACGCCAGGAGCAGGACCAGGTTGCATACGAAAGCCATAAAAAAGCTGCCGCAGCTATTGATTCAGGAAGATTTAATGATGAGATAGTTCCTGTTCCTATACCTCAGAAAAAAGGTGAACCTAAATTATTTGAAAAAGATGAACATGTTCGCCGTGATGTTACACTGGAAAGCCTTGCTGCCCTGAAACCTGCATTTAAAAAGAATGGCACAGTAACTGCTGGCAATGCATCAGGTATTAATGATGGTGCAGCGGCACTGGTGCTTACAACGGCTAAACGCGCACACCAGCTGGGAGTAAAGCCCTTAGCACGGATTGCAGCCAATGCATTTGCTGGAGTTGAGCCTCATCTTATGGGCTATGGCCCTGTCCCGGCAGTGAATAAACTGCTTAAAAAGACAGGAAAAAAGTTAGATGATATAGACCTGATTGAACTCAACGAAGCGTTTGCAGCACAGTATTTGGCATGTGAAAAAGGTCTTGGACTTGACCGAAGTAAAGTCAATGTGAATGGTTCAGGTATTGCCTTAGGACATCCGGTTGGATGTACTGGTGCGCGTATTATCGTTTCCCTCATTTATGAGATGAAAAAGCGCAATGCACAGTGGGGGATAGCAACACTGTGTGTTGGCGGTGGAATGGGTGCAGCAGTACTTGTAGAGAATATATAAATCTTTGGCCAGGCGCGATGATAACATCGCGCCTGCATAGCTATCGCCAAAATTGTCATAAAAAAACTGAAAATAAATAAAATAATGATACATTTTTTACTATTATAATCCGGTGTAATTACAAACATCAATAGTAAGAGGAAACTGTTATGGGCATGACAATTACCCAAAAGATTTTAGCTGCACATGCCGGGAAGGAATATGTTGAGCCAGGAGAATTGATTGAAGCAAAAGTAGATCTGGTGCTGGGAAATGATATTACTGCTCCTATAGCAATAAAGGAATTTGAAGAATTAGGTATAGGCAAAGTTTTTGATAATGAAAAAATAGCGCTTATTCCTGATCATTTTACCCCCAATAAGGACATAAAATCTGCTGAGCAAGTTAAAATATTGCGAGAATTTGCAAAAAAATATGGCATAGTTCATTTTTATGATGTGGGTAGAGTTGGCGTTGAACATGCATTGCTTCCTGAATTAGGTCTGGTGCGACCGGGGATGTGTATTATTGGTGCTGATTCACATACCTGTACTTATGGCGCATTTGGTGCTTTTTCAACCGGTGTTGGATCAACCGATATGGCTGCTGCTATGGCAACCGGTAAGACTTGGTTTAAAGTACCGGAGTCAATCAAGTTTGTTGTATACGGCAAACTGCAACCGTATGTTTCGGCAAAGGATATTATTCTGCATATCATAGGCAGCATTGGTGTTGATGGTGCATTATATCAATCAATGGAATTTACTGGTGAGACAATTTCAGAGCTGTCCATGGAAGGAAGAATGACTATAGCCAATATGGCTATTGAAGCTGGTGCCAAGAACGGCATCTTTGCGCCCGATGGTAAAACGGTTGAGTATATAAAGAGCCGTACGGGATTACCGTATACATTGTACTACAGTGATGACGATGCTCAGTATGTTGCTGTTAAAGAATATGATGCTTCCAAAATAGAACCAACAGTGTCATTTCCGCATTTACCTGAAAATATCAAGCCTGCACGCGAGTCGGGAGTAACCATTGATCAGGTGGTAATTGGCTCATGTACCAACGGGCGTATTGAGGATTTACGGGTGGCAGCAAAGATTTTAAAAGGCCGTAAAGTGCATAAGGATGTGCGCTTGCTTATAATTCCTGCTACTCAGGAGGTGTACCGGAAGGCGCTAGAGGAAGGATTGATTGATATTTTTATTGAAGCAGAAGCTGCTGTATCTGCTCCAACCTGTGGGCCCTGTTTGGGTGGTCACATGGGAATATTAGCCGAAGGCGAGCGCTGTGTTGCTACAACCAATCGTAATTTTGTTGGTAGAATGGGACATCCAAAGAGCGAAGTCTATCTGGCAAGTCCTGCAGTGGCGGCTGCATCTGCAATTCTTGGGAGGATTGCTCACCCGGAAGAAGTGAAATAATTAGAGCTATCGCCAATAAATTTATTATGAGGTACAACATGAAGGCACATGGAAAAGCATGGAAATTTGGAAATGACATCAACACTGATGAAATAATACCCGCACGCTATCTCAACACTTCCAACCCTGATGAGCTGGCATTGCATTGCATGGAAGATGCTGACCCTGAATTTATGAAAAAGGCAAAGCCAGGCGATATTATTGTTGCTGGGAAAAATTTTGGTTGCGGTTCTTCACGTGAGCATGCTCCTATTGCCATAAAAGCTGCAAAGCTGTCGTGTGTTATAGCTGAATCATTTGCGCGCATATTTTACCGAAACAGCATCAACATTGGGCTTCCCATAATTGAATCCCAAGAGGCTGCACGTGATATTGAGCAGGGAGATGAAATAGAAATTGATTTTGATTCTGGGGTTATAAAAAATATTACAAAAAACAAGGAATATAAAGCCAAGCCATTCCCGCCATTTATGCAGGACATTATTGCCAAAGGGGGGTTGATGGCTAAAATACGTTCTGAATTGAAAGGGTAAAATTACTGTACTTGCTTTATATTTTTACCATCAAATATGTTTTTCCCTTCTGCCTTAAATGGTATTATATACCAGCGTCCTTTTTTATATTTAGCAAGTTGCAAAAGTGCCGGATTAGGCAGGTCCTGAATAAAAGCGGAACTGAATTCAAGTGAAATAGTGATGTCGCTTTCATCATGGCGATTGTACTGTCCGTTTAATTTTAACCGTATTTCAGGCGCATTGAATATAAAAGAATTTATGGTGACTTCAGGACCACTGAGATTAAAATTACCGTATATTTTTTGAAACTCTAAATTGGCAAGCTTATATTTTAAATCTTGCAGCCATATACTCAGTCCATTCTGCAATCCGGTATTAGCTAATTTGCCATTTTCCACAGATACTTCAACCTTGCCGGTTATTCGGTCAATAACAGGATCTTTAGGTACGATAGTTACCTGCAATTGACCTGATACATTCCCAAAAAGTCGATTTTCATACTCTTTAAAGTACGAGGTTATATTCTGTAAACGTACATTGTTAAATTTAGCCACCAGGTTAATCTGGGGATTATCCTGTGAAAGGGAAATGACACTTCTGCCACTTACTTCTCCACCAAAAATCTTTGCAGTAAATGAGGATAGAGCAATAACATTTTTTGACATGGTGTAATTGCAGTTAATTTTTTCAATAACCAATTGGTCTTTATATGCTTTTTGTATCAAAAGCTTTCCGGAAAGTTCATAGGGTATGTTAATTTCTTTTTTTGATTTTTCAGGTTGTTCTGATTGTCCAGTAATGATTTTATTCAGGTCAACTTCATCTGCTTCTATATTTACTGCAAACTTTTCAAACGAAGAATCTGCTGTAGCTACAGACAGTCCAAAGGGTACAGAATAGACAACCGCCTGTATCCCATCTTTTTTAAACTGATTGTTTTTGATAAGCAGATTTGTATCCTTCACGGAAAAAATAGGGTCTTTTTTCCCAACAACGATGTTTTGCAGCGTTACGTCAGCATCTATGGCTTTGTTTTTATATTCAAAATTTCCTTTTATTACTCCCGAAACATCACTTATGTCTATTGTACCAAGTAATGGTGCTATTTCTTTTACTGTAATGGATGCATCACTTACTTTTATATTTGTGATATCTCCATTAAAGGTAAAGAGCAACTGGTTCAGGACAAAGTTTGAATTTTCTATTTTTCCTTTTGCATTGGCAATAGTTACTATCCCCTTGTTTATACTTACATTACAGAACAGATTGCTTATATACAGCATTGCTCCATTGCTAAGCTTGCAGCTTCCTGTTACTGTTCCTTGAACATTGTTCTTTGTTATTGACAAATTGTCAATGCTGCCGGTAAATATGCGGTAGGGTAGTATAGTATCAAGTTTGCTGCCCCAGCGATAAACCCATAATAGATCACAGCCATGTAAGGTAACATTGCCTCGTATGCTAAAATCTTTAGTGGTTTTAATTGAGCAATCTCCAACAATTTTTCCTCTATTCTGTGGTAGTAGTAGTGAAAGATTCTTCAAATCTACCGTTTCATCGTTAAGCTCAACATTGGTGTCTATAGTATAGGTGCCTTCCAGTGGTTTGAGCTCTTTTGGGGGGTTTTCAAGAATGACAGTTGTATTGTGTAAAGACAGGGATTTTATCTGAGTGGTGATGCTTGATTGTTCTTTTTCCAAAAGCTCTTTGATCAATTTTTCAAGATTTGATGTTACGGTCTTATTTTCTGTATAATACAATATATGTATTACAGCATCATCCAGCGAGATATAATTGATGATGAATTGTTTTTGCAATAAAGGCATAAGCTGAAACCGTATAGCAGCGTCTTTTGAGTGTGCAATAAATGGCTTATCTTTATCAGTATCATAGATAAATAATTCTGCTATCTGTATACCTGTGATGCTATAATCAATGGTACCTATTTTGACAGGTCTGTTTAAAGAATCCTGCAGTGTTGTTACTATTATTGATTTGAGTGTTTCTTTGGGGAAGAAATAGATAAATGCTGCTGCAAAAGCAGCAATCAGTAGTATAACAATAAAAAGAGCTATCGCACTGTATTTAACTACTCTTGCTGGCTTCACGTTTTCGTTCTAATGCTGATTTTTTCTTGTAAAAGTTAACAGTCTTTTCAAGCTCTTCCAGATTAGTACAGATGAGCTTGCCTTCATCTAATGTTATGTTTTTATCTTCCAATAATTCCACTACAAGGTGATCACCTTTATCGTGGGGAATGCCTACCATGTTGAGAAGTTCTTTGACACCAAAATCAAAAGTAAAGCTTTCTTTTGGAGCTATCTTTACCTTTTGTTTTTCAACCTGTATAAGCAGCGTATCGTACATCCTGCCTAACGGGTCACGTATCATCAGGTTTTCAAGCTGTCGGTATGCTGTCCAAATTCGTTCACTCAAAAGCTGTATGAGCCGGGTTGCAAGCTGTGGTTGGGTTTGAACCATTGTTTCAAAATTTTGCCTGTTTATTGCCATAAGTGTGGTATCGCCAAATGTGATTGCCGATGCGCTTCGTGGCCTGTTTTCAAGCAATGCCATCTCGCCAAAGATGTCGCCTGGTTTTAGCACTGCAAGCAGCACTTCTTCATCGACAATTTTGGTAATTTTGACTTTGCCGCTTTGAATGATATATAATTCATCACCGGGTTCATTTTCACAGAATATCATCTGGTTGTCTTTATATAGCCTGGTTAAGCTGTTCTTTTGAGGATTTTCAGGGACTTTGAGCGGAGCATTGATTGACTTTAAATGAGCTATCGCCTTATCCCTGTTTATACCGGTAGGGCAATACTGTATATAACGCTGTAATGCATACGCTGCATGTGGGATGTTTTTCTTTTTAAGGTAGTATTCGCCAATTTTAAAAAGGTGTTCGGGGTCCTCCTCAACTGCATTGGCAAATGTCAGGCGCGTTATTGCTTGGTCAAATTCTCTTAGTTTGCGTGAAAAAAACCGAATGATCTTCATGGCAACGGCAGGGTTTTTCTGGATGAGTATTCCAAACTGATCGCGCTGTACTGAAATAAGTGATACATCGGTAAGTGCTACGGCGCTTTCAATGTGGGCATGGCCGCTCATACAGGGAATAACGCCAAAAAAATCACCTGGCCCAAGGAGAGGATTTGCTTCTTGAGCTATTGGATTTTCTTTTACAAGCTTTACTTTTCCCTGGCGAATAATATAAAAATTGTCAGCGTTACGCTTTCCTTCTACAATAATGAAAGAATTTGCCAGATAGTTTACAACTTTAAACTGTTCCTGTACCATCGATTGCCATTATAAAAATAAAATTGCTGTGTTGCTTCAAAGAATAGTATATTCACATTAAAAGTAAACAAAAAAATATATTTCAGCAATACTGCTATACATTAAAAATCGGTATTATGGAGTATAATATCAAGAATTTTTAAATAAAACAAACAGGTAGGTACTATGCTTTGATGTTGGTTAAGTTTTGTATTTTCAGCCGTTTAATCTGATTAAAGATATTTGTGTCCGAAGGCTCATAGTATGTGGCTTTTTGGTAAGAAGCAATGGCAGCCTGTGTGTTCTGTAATTTTTCATATACCTGTCCACGATGTGAATAAAATTCCTTTTGACGTATACGGACTTTCCTCAAAGAGAGGTCAGGTTGTTCTCCAAGTGATGGTACCGGGAGTTCTTTTTTAAAGCGTTTCATAGGGGCTAGGATATCGTTTGTGTCGTGAGGAAAAGTTGAGCTCTTTTTTTTATGCTGTAATAATACAGGTGTAGACGGGTTGTACTTTACTGGTTCAATCATAGTAATATTCCACTGATAATATAAAGATACACAAAGTGTACTCAGAAAGTCAATAAAAAAAGAAAGAGTTGTCTATATCATCTAATCTGAAGTAAGATATTTTTCAAGATACTCATTGAGGTCGTTAATATTTTTTCGTATCATGGATTTGAATTCTGGTGGTATATTCTGCTGCATTACCACTTTATAGTAATTGAGCGCATCACGTACTTTCCGCTTCTTTATAAGGTCGTCTGCTTTCTGTAAAAGTGGGCGGTATTTATAAAATGCATATTCAAGGATATTCTTTTCTCTGGAAAGGCTGAATTCATCAGGAAGCTTTTTAAAGTCATACGTTACTTTTAGTATAGGTAATTCTTTTTTCTTTCGCCTATCATGTTGTAAAAACTTTTCGTAGAATTTACGGTCTTCTTCAAGTTTACGCAATGTTTCCGGATCATCCGTATCATATTCAACATCCTCTGATTTTCTGTAATCGCCTAGTATTTCAATTTCGTCATTTTTTTTATGCTTATCATCTTCAAGTATCTTTTTAAATATATCTTCGTCGCTTACTTCATCAAGCTGGCTTTTTTTATCGTCTTTCACAATGTCGCGTATTAGTTCCCAGTCCTCTTCTTCCTTTTGCTTTTCTGTTTTTTCTGCAACTTGTGATGATTGTGTTGTTGGAGCAGGTATGACGGTATCGCCATATAGTTTTTTCAGTATATCTTTTGCCATATCACTGTGAATTTTATCTTTATTCACAGGCTGTGGATGTGGAGCAGTAATGGTTGGTAGTTTTTCCAAAATTTTCAATATAGGTTCAGGATCAAGTTCTATTGGTAATTTGCCTTCGTATTTGACAGTTGAAACCTGAGGCTGTTTGCCTGACTCAAGAAGTCGGGAATGTACTTCTTTTAAGTTTTCTAATTCCTGTCTGGTCTTTTCCTTTTCTTCATACAGCTTAAACATCCTGTCAGTGAGGTCATTGAGCTGGCTCTGTAGTTTCTGTATTTCAGAGGATTCATCTTTTGAAGCCAATCCCTTTAATTGGCTACCCAATTCTTTCTTCAAGTCCTCAAGGCGTGATGCTAGTGTAGCAATTTCATCCTTATATTTATCGATTGTGGTTTCTTCCAGGTTTTTTAATTTCTGTTTTTCCTGTATACGTTTGGTAATTTCATCAACTATTCTGTCAACATCTAGTGGCTGTGGGTTAAATCCAATTTGTATTTTGTCAGGAAGCTTGATTGGGCTATCAAGTGAAATTTTTATTTCATTGGGTTTGTTTTTGGCTTCAGCCTCTCTCTGACGGTGCTGTTGTTCCTGTTTTTGTTTGTATTTCTTAAGATAGTCAATGTTTGCTTCAATTTTAGTATTGGTTTCAGCATCTAATATTCTTTCATTAACTCCTTCATATAATGATATTGCAGTGGTAAAATCGCCTTTTTTTGCATACACTTCAGCATTCATTAAAATCCGCATATATATCCTGAACCGTGAATAAGGAGGAATTATTTCTTCAGCAGAGTATGGCAGCTTAAAATCTTCATCAATGAATGTTTTCTCCACAGGCACATCAGTTGCCCTTCTTTTAGGCTTGGTGGCATCAGGGTATTGCTCTTCAATTTCAAGGTCACTTGCGCGGCGGCGATAAATTTTTTCAGGTGGTGTAGTCTTGTTTGCATCAGGCTTTGTATCATTGCCTGTGATTGCCCATAGCAGTATGATGATGACAATAATCAGCGATGTAATAAGAATTGGTATCATAGCAATAATAAAAATATATAATTAATAACAGTTATGCAATACATATATTAAAAAAATAGTATGGGCGATAGTTACTGGTAAAAACCCTCAATTACACTATCGTCATACCGGTGAAGAAATCAAAACCACTGAAGACATTTTTTTACATAAATAGCTATCCTGTGAGGCAATTGGTGTCCCCTGCAGTGTTATATCATCAGGTGATGGCAGTGAAGTATCCACAACTCGTATCCAGTATGTACCGTTAAATGGCTTTGGCAATGAAAATGTAAGGTCATACTCAGAAGCATTGAAAATGATATAGATATCGTTGTCACGTGTACCGGATACAAGCCGAGCGTATTCACCATTAAGGTGCAGAGCAATGGAATGGCTAAAATACCCTAAATCAGGAGCATAGCAGTTGACGCCGTGCCACACGCAGTCAGGATCTGTAAATCCCTGTTGAATAGTACCTGCTAAAAAGCGCTTTTGCCGCAGTACCGGGTGGGATTTGCGAAAATTAATCAGACATTGTACAAAACGCCATATATCCTCAAATTGTTTCCTCCTGTCCCAATTAACCCAGGATATTTCGTTATCCTGACAATAGGCATTATTGTTACCGTTCTGGGTTCGTCCCATTTCATCGCCTGCCAGTATCATAGGTACGCCTTGTGAAACAAGCAGTGTGGTAAAGAAATTCTTGATCTGCTGCCTTCGTATTTTCAGTATTTCAGGTGGAGCATCATGCCCTTCAACACCCCAGTTGTAGCTTAAGTTGTTGTTGTCGCCATCTCTATTGTCTTCGCCATTTTCTAGGTTGTGCTTTTCGTTAAACGATACTAAATCAAGCATGGTGAAGCCATCGTGGCAGGTGATAAAGTTAATGCTGTGCAACGGGCTTCTGTTTGTACGCTGATAGATATCAGGGCTGCCAATAATGCGCTGCATAAAATTGGCCACGGTATCATTATCCCTGCGCCAAAAACGGCGAACGTCATCGCGGAATTTTCCATTCCATTCAGCCCATCGGCCCGGGAAGTGTCCAATTAAGTATGCTCCACCGGCGTCCCATGCTTCGGCAATAATCTTGGTATTGCGCAGGATTGGGTCTTCGGATATTTTTTCAATAAGTGGAGGGTTCTGAAGAATATTGCCATCTTGATCTCGCCCAAGAATTGATGCCAGGTCAAACCTGAATCCATCAATGTGCATGTCCACAACCCAGTAGCGCAAGCAATCCAGTATGAAGTCACGGACAAGTGGATTGTTACAGTTAACGGTGTTGCCACAACCGGAAAAATTTTGATAAAAGCGCTTATTGTCTTTAAGCATGTAATATATGGAATTATCAAGTCCTTTGAAGCTTATAGTAGGGCCTAAGTGATCGCCTTCAGCAGTATGATTAAATACAACATCTAAAAAAACCTCAATGCCAGCTTCATGAAAATCGCGTATCATTTCTTTAAATTCATTAATTTGCTGTCCCATTGTGCCACTTGATGAGTAGCTTGATTTTGGAGCAAAAAAAGCAATGGTACTGTAACCCCAGTAGTTTTTAAGCCGTTCTCCAGTAAACGGATTCACATTAACATTTTCAAATTCATCAAATTCCTGTATGGGCATAAGTTCAATAGCGGTAACTCCTAGTTCTTTTAGATATGGTATTTTTTCGGCAAGTCCTTTGTAAGTGCCAGGGTGTAATACCTGTGATGATGGGTGATAGGTGAATCCTTTCACATGAAGTTCATATATAATGGTATCTTCCATTGGAGTTTGGATAGGGCGGTCGTACCAGTCAAATTCAGTATCAACTACAATGCATTTGGGCGATTCTTTATAATTTTTATCCGTGGAAAATGAAAGGTCTTCATCGGGATGTCCTTTTATATAACCACATGCTTTACTGAAATCCCATATATGATTACCGCTGATAGCTTTAGCATATGGGTCAAGCAACAGCTTGTTTTTATTGAAACGATGTCCTTGAAGTGGCTGATAGGGTCCGTCAACCTTATAGCCATATAACTGCCCTTCTCTAATGCCTGCAATCCAGATGTGCCATATATCACCAGTTTTATTGAGTTTTGGATCCAGTTCAATTTCAATGTATTCTTCGGTTTCTGAAGAAGCAAAAAGTAGTATTGAAACAGCAGTTGCATGTCGGCTGAATAGTGCAAAGCGTGCACCATGCCTGTCTAGGTGAACGCCTAACGGTAACGGAGTGCCAGGTAATGTCACAAAATGATGTTTTATTGTGTGCATAAGTATAAATATATCTTTTGTTTTTGAATACTTAATCCTGACAAACATTACTCTTGTATAGGGTAAACAGTCAATGCAAATTTTTATCAATTAGACATGGTATACTGCATCTTTGGCTATGCACAGATGGCTTGCTGGTTTGTATTAATTCAATTTTTTTATGCAAGCCTAATCGTTTTATAAGAAATATTAATATAATTTTTTAAAAAATTTCTTGACAAACATATCACATGTAATATCATCAGACCAGCTGATAATCAGAACAATTAGAGATGAAAAAAGCATGATTAAAATTGCAGAACTTATCCCTCCCCGCCCATCGCCACTGTGGAAGCTGGTGAAACAGTGTGGGGTAGAACATGTGGTGGGGGGTATGCAATTGTATGCAGGATGGGAGTCGCTCCCTAAAGACTTTTGGCCATGGAGTTACAATTCATTAGTGCATATTAAAACTGCATATCACGATGCAGGATTTAAACTGGAGGTTATTGAATCCCGTCCACCAATGGAAAAAATTAAGTTAGGCCTTCCCGGCAGGGATGAAGAAATTGAAAATATCATAATGCTTATACAAAACATGGGCAAACTTAGCATTCCTGTATGGTGCTATGAGTGGATGCCTGTGTTTGGATGGACAAGAACTTCAACTACTACGCCAATTCGCGGTGGCGCGCTGGCAACTTCGTATGACCATTCACTGATGGAAAATGCTCCAATGACCGAATATGGAGTAATCACAGAAGAAACATTATGGAAAAATCTTGAATATTTTTTAAAAGCTGTAATACCAGAAGCTGAACGCGCAGGGGTTAAACTTGCCATGCATCCGGATGATCCACCTCTCTCGCCTATCCGTGGTGTGGCACGAATTATGTGTTCGGTTGAAAATTTCCAGAAGCTTATAGATCTTTATCCAAGTCCAGCCAACGGCATTGCGCTATGCCAGGGAAACTTTGCACTTATGACAGATGATCTTCCATCTGTAATCAGAAAGTTTGGAAGGCAGAAAAAAATATTTTTTGTTCACTTTAGAAATGTGAGGGGAACTGCATACAAGTTTACTGAAACGTTTCACGATGATGGGATGATTGATATGTATGAATGCATGAAGGCATACTATGAGATTGGCTACGATGGGGTAATGCGTCCTGATCATGTTCCCACTATGGAGGGAGACAGCAACGATAATCCTGCATACTCGTCAATAGGCAGGCTCTTTGCTTTGGGATATATGAAAGGTTTATTGGAAGCAGTTGAAAAAAGCCAAAAGGTCAAACGGTAAATGTATATGGATACCATACAGCCAGTAAAGCGAAGCAAACTTACAGAATCCATAGTCAATGTGCTTTTGACTAATATTAAAAATGGCACTCTTGCACCCGGGAGTAAATTGCCGCCCGAGCGCGAATTGATGAAGAAATTACAGGTGGGGCGTTCCACATTGCGTGAAGCAGTACAATCGCTTGCACTGATGGGCATATTGGATGTAAAACCAGGCGAAGGAACATTTGTAAGAGCTATCTCCAAAGAAGAAATCATTGGGCCTCATATCTTTGTTCCAATAATTGATAATGAAAGTATGGCAGATTTTTTTGAAGCACGCCTTTTGATAGAACCGCGCATTGCTGCATTGGCAGCTTTGCGAAGGAATGAGCAGGATATAGTAGCAATTGAACAGACATTGTCAAAAACAAAGCAAAGTATAAATAGCGGTGGGGATGTGGATCGATGGGCAGGACAGTTCCATTTACAGATTGCAAGAGCTTCTAAAAATATTGTATGCGTCCGCTTTCTTGAAGCTATACTCTCATTTCTTGTGGGCAAAAGGGAAAATGCCGAGCACAGTAAAGACTTTTTGCAATGGGAATATGAATCGCATGAACGCATCTTTAAAGCAATTACAAAAGGAGATGATACTAAAGCGTATAAAGCCATGGAGGAGCATATACAGGCAGTTTTGCAGTGGTATAAAAAATTAGATATTGTATGATGTACAACGGAGGTTTGCTGTGTATTGCAAAATTTTGTGTGTGCTAATTGCAATTGGATTTTATACAGGCGCATTTGCTGATACACCCATTTCAATCACACCAACACCATTAGTGTATAAATACCGCTCTACCTATATGCAACGATTCATTATTGAATCACATCAAGAATATGATGGGGAGATAGTTATTACAATTGATGGCAATGTAACAAAAACAAAAATTACACAAAAAACAAAATTCATTGCTGTTGATTGTAAACGCGATTTGGTAGGCTCATTTTCAAATGTCAAATTGGTGCTGCGCAAAAACGGTGTGATTGCGGCGCAGCATTCCATCACAATTCCCCCGGTAAAGAATTGGAAAATCTATTGTGTGCCCTTTGCACATATCGATATAGGCTTTACGCAATCGCAAAAAAATATACAAAAACAGAATCTGCAAAATGTTGAAACGCACCTTGAGCTTTGTAAAAAGACGCAACGCTATCCGCAGAACTCACAATTTAAACTTTTTACAGAAGTAAGCTGGCCTGTTATTGAGTATCTTAATGCAAAAGAAATACCACAGGAAAGAAAAAATGCGCTCATTGTGCAACTTAAAAAAGGCAATTTTGAGTTGGGAGCATTTGTTATCTCCCATCAAAATCGGTTTATGAGCCCGTATGCTCTGCTTGCATCATTGCAACATACGCTGAAAATTGCACATGCACATAGCATCCCCGTCAAAACTGCCTGCATACACGATGTGATGGATTTTTCTAAATTACCAAAAGTGCTATACGCAAATAACATTCCATATTGTATGATTGGTCCAAACGATTCGCGGTATAAAGTGCCACCTCTTTTTTATTTAGCTTCTCCTGATAAAAGCGCAAAAATTTTGGTATGGCATACGGTGGGCCTCAATGGATATGGTGAAAATTTTGATTTGAATATGCGGCTGACACTGCCTTTCAACGACGAAAAATTTACCCTCATGGAAAATAGCATTGCACGTCACTTAGCACAGCTTGAAAAAGGATATCCAACAGAAGAGATCTTGCGATATTATGATTACAATCAAGCCCACTGGAATTACCCTTACGATGCCTATCTTTTACCATATTACCCTTCTGAAGGTGGCGACAATCAACCCCAAACAATTACGCCTTCAGAGATTGCTAAAAGATGGAATGAAAAATTTATAAATCCAAAGATAATTATTGCAACACCAAAAGAATTTTTTGAATATGTGGCAGAAAAATACACTGGTCAAATCCCGCTACTACAAGGGGAACTGCCACCATTCTGGGGCGAACAGATATACCTGGATTTTATTCAGGTTGATCCAGAGCGCCTGTCTATCAATTACTGGTACGATACTGAAGTGTTTATGCGCGGAGTAGATATGGTGCAACTCATACTTCGCGGCAATCCTGTTGAAAGTAGCAAACACATAGACCAAATCCTTGATGGCTACATGGCAATCATACTCAACAATGACCACAATCCAAGACCCGTGCCTTTTGGGAAAACGCACTATACGTCGCAGGATGTGAAAGACTGGATGCACACCCGCAACAGATGGGTATATACGCCTTTAGGCACTTTAAAAGATGCCAAATATCCTGAGCATAGTCACAAAGCACAAGGAGAATGGACGTTGCTTCCCGTGCACACAAATCCTGTTACTCTGGACAATGCATTTTACCGCATTTTATTTGATACCAGTAAAGGGTGCATTGTCAGCATATTTGACAAACAGCTACAAAAAGAATGGGTGAATGCCAAGCATCAGTACGGTTTTAATCAATATGTGATTGGCGTTCGCGGCGAAAATGTGGCACAACGCAATTACTTTGAAACCATCCAGGGATTTAAAAAAGTTACGTCAACATTATATACTAATAGCAACAATGATTACAGAATAGTTGTTGAGGGGTCAGAGCGATCATACTACAAGGGGATGGATGTACTTTCACAATTTTTACACAATGCCTTTGGGGTAAAGCTTCCACCGTTTTTATTAAAAATAGCGTACTTTTTCTATCAGCTGTTTACGCCGTCGCTTTCGCTTACACAGGAAATTATCATTCCCGCACAGCAAAAGCGCATTGATTTTGTTCAGCATTTTACAGGAACTGCACCACAAATTGCCGAACATTACATTTCCTATCCTGTGGCTGCAGAGGAGTTGTTGTATGATTCAGCATTTTCTGTTGTGAAATGGGGAAGCAATGAGACAGAAAGCACCCTTATCCCTGCTGTGAAAAATGTTGCACCATTTAGAAGCATCAACGATACGCTTTTCCCATTTCAGTGGATGCATGGGGTGCCTTCATCTTTTCATTGTGATGGGTTTGTCATGCACAAAGACCGCTTGCACTATGCGGTGTTTATCCCACACAATAGCAAGGCGATAGTACCTGATAAAAACTCAAATGCATTTTATCATTGCTGCATTGGATGGTCGCTGTGGGGCACAGTAGGCCTTGGACGAAATTTACCAGAAACTATCGCATTTAAAAGTACCTTTACAAGCTTTACCGCAAAAACGAAAAATGAAGCCATAGCTACCGCGTATAATTTTAGTTTTGATCAGCTGGGCTTCAATAGGCCAGTGACGTTTGAGACCCACAATGCAAATGTACGGGTTATCTATAATCAGCCAGTTGCAAGAAATAAAGTTGTGATAGGTGTTTTTGAATTATCAGGCACAACACAGACCGCTCAACTACGTGTGAATACAAAACGTGCGTTACACGCATATTATTCTGATATCAATGGGAAAAAGATCAAACCAGCCAAACTATTTAACACTTCAATTTCAGTACGTTTGAATCCGCACCAGCTTTCGTTTATAACATTGGAATTATTATAAAGGAGGTACGTTTATGGCACCAGTATATTCGTATGATGAAATTATAAAGCTCTGCGAGCGTCTTGAAAAAACGTATACGCCTGCAGTATGCGACACACTTGATGAGATGGGATTTATGCATCAGGCATTGTGCTCAGGGTTTACGCCAATCATGCCAAAGGCTGCTATAGCTGGGCCTGCATTTACCATGGAGGAAGCAAAAACGCGAAAAAGCACGCGATTAAAAGAGTATGACCCTGAATTTGTTGCAAAGGTGCTTGAGGATCTCTTTGGCACCATGCAAAAAGGGCAGGTGGTAGCAGTCAATACCAATGAATTTTACGGCGCTGGTGCATGGGGCGAGCTTATGTCAACTACCTGCAAGTACTTTGGTGGAGTGAAAGGTGCAGTGGTTGATGGACCTATCCGCGATATAAATCGAATTCTTGAAATTGAATTTCCAGTATGGGCACGTGGCAATATTCCAACGGATTCAATAGGAAGGGTTGATCTTGTGGGAATTGGTGGCCCTATATGGTGTGGCGGCGTGAGGGTAAATCCCGGTGATATTATCTTTGCTGACTGTGATGGGGTAGTAGTTATTCCCATAAAGGATGTTGATTTAAAGGAAGTAGTGGAAAAGGCAGAAGAAGTGGTACAGGCAGAGAGACGTTCGCGCCAGGAAATACGGCAGGGCAAGTCACTTCTTGATGTGTACCGTAAATACGGAAAGCTGTAATGTAAGGAGCTGTCTATGAAAACAGTAGTAGTTACCGGATGTTCTGGATATCTGGGACAACATGTAGTGCAAACGTTGCTCCGTGAAAAGTATGCAGTTACTGGCGTTGATATAAAGGAATCACCTGCAGAAGGGCAGAGCAATTTTACGTTTGTGAAAGGCGATATCGTTGATAGCGAATTGGTAATGAAAGCCTGCAACAATGCTACTGCTATAATACATTGTGCTGCTGCGCTTGCGCAATTTGTCAAAGATGCACAGCGTATGTATGATATAAATGTTGTTGGTACAAGGAACATCGTTGAAGTGTGTAAAAAGCGTGCAATTAAACAACTTGTCTTCATCTCGTCAGTTGAGGTGTATGGCATTGATGTTCCCGTTCCATGCCCTGAAGATGCACTGCTTAACCCTGTGTGCCCGTATGGAGTACACAAAGTTATAGGTGAGCACATGTGCATGGAATTAGCAGATAAAGGGCATGGTGTTGCAATTCTACGGCCACCAACAATAAATGGTCCAGGGCAAAATGAGCCTTTTTTAGTGGCACAAATGGAAGCAGTGTATAAGGGAAAACCTGTGATACTGCCAGGTGGTGGTAAAACAAAATTACAGATGGTGGATGTGCGCGATGTTGCACAGGCAGTGCTGCTATCTCTAAAAAAAATAAACAGGGGATTGCTCATTGCAAATATTGCAAGCGATAATGTCCCAACACTACACCAGCTTGTTTCAGCTCTCTTTACACATGCAGGTAAAAAAGAAAAGATAATCTCAGTGCCTGCTGCGTTAGCCCGTGCACTTGTTAAAGGATTGTCACGTATCAAGCTTTCGCCTCTAGAGCCGCAACATTTAGAGATAGCGCTGCGAGATTATGTATTTGATAACACGCGTGCAAAGAAAGTGTTAGGCTGGAAACCAACTAAAAACGATATTGAAAGCGCTATTGATGCGTATGAGTGGTTTGTCAACAGTTCCCGAAAAGAAATAAATTAAAAAATTGTATTAGGAGGTTTGCCTATGGAGAAACACAAAGTTAAAGCTGCAGTAATGACGGATTTTAAAAAAATGGAGATTCAATATTTTCCATATCCAGAAGCTAAAGAAGATAGTGCAGTTGTAAAAATGATAATGTGTGGAATATGCGGAACTGATAAACATTTGTATGAGGGCAGGCATCCTGCGCCACTTTTTGTTAAATTTCCAATGATTCTAGGGCATGAGAATATTGGGATTATTGAAGAAATTGGTCCTATTGCAAAAGTGAAAATGGGAGTACAGGGAGAAGAACTAAAACCTGGTGACAGAGTAACTTGGTATGCTGGAATATTATGTGGAGAGTGTTACCATTGTAGGTTTTTACCATCAAATCATGCTGCTACATTATGTTTAAATGCAAAAGGGTATGGCCAAAATTTATCATGTGCTGACTATCCTCATTTATTTGGTGGGTATTCAGAGTATTGTTATCTATTGCCTGGAGTGTGGGTTTACAAAATTCCTGAAGATATGCCAGATGAAATTGCAGTATTAACTGATGTGTTTGCTGCAACTGTTGGAGTAAGAAAAGCCATGATGCCATATCCAGTATTAAAAGAAGGATTTGGACCAGGAGATACAGCAATAATAATTGGATCAGGACCAATTGGAATAGCAGCTGGTATTACTGCGAGGATAGCTGGTGCTTATAGGGTTATCCTTGTGGGGAAAATTAAAGAAAGGTTAAAAATTGCAGAAGAAATTGGAGTCTTTGATCATATTGTAGATGTTGATGAATATCCTGATTTCTGGGAACGTTCATTATACATTCTTTCTTTAACGCCTAGAAATGTTGGTGCTGATATGGTGGTTGAATGTGCAGGGGTACCTGAAGCGGTACCAGAAGGGTTAGCGGTACTTAGGAGAGGTGGAGTATTTGTTGAATTGGGCAATTTCCTTGATACAGGAAATACAACAATAAATCCATTTGCTGATTTATGTTTTAAGGATGTAATTTTAATCGGTCAATGGTCATGTCCACCACAATCTTTTGACGTTGCTTTGAAAATAATGGAATTAGCTATGAAACAGGGGATTCCACTGCAAAAGTTGGTAACTCATAAATTCAGTATAGATGAGGCTGAATCTGCACTGCAAAGAAGTGACTATATGAAAGGAGTTATCATTCCATAGGTTTAGATACGAGGGTTATTATGAATATTTCATTTACATTAATTGGCCAGGCAACAGTTGTTATGGATATAGATGGTGTAGTCTTTATGACCGATCCTTGGTGGGGATCGTTTGAGTTTTTGCGGGCTGTTCCAATTGTCTGTGATCCTGAAGGCATTTCACCGCTTCATTACATGCTGGTTTCGCACAATCACATTGACCACTGGTGTAACAGAGCTATCGCCCTTGCAAAAGAAAAAAATTGTACAGTTATAGGTTCAATTAAAGCAATAAAGCGTGCCAAAAAACGTGGGGTGAAAAATCTTAAGGCTCTGACCCCAGGAGAAAGTGTTGATTGCAATGGCATTATTGTTGGTGCGGTCCCTGCGTTTCATCCTTTTGCAAAGGATGCAATTGGTTTCATTGTACAAAAAGGCAATGTTACACTGTATTTTTCGGGAGATACCCTGTATACGGAAAATTTACGCAAGGCTCTGACCCCATACTCGGTAACTATCGCCATGATACAGGTTGCCTGTTCAACGTACCCTCTGGTGGGCAAAGATGGAATGGATTTAGAGGCAGCAGCGCGCTTTGTTGCAGAAGTCAAACCTGAAATGATAATACCTATACACTATCAGATAAAGGGGAAATATTGTACTGATGCGCAGCTACAAAACTGGGATGTTGGTGCACAAAAAATTATTTTGCCACATGGCAGAGAGTTCCATTTGAAATTGTAGCAATATAATTCATATGGAGGAAAGTATGATAGAAAAACCACCCTCTGGTTTTAACCTTATCAAAGTGTTGGGACCTGGTCTTGTGTGGTCGGCAAGTGCAATAGGGGTGTCAGAGCTTGTGTTTGCTACCCGCTCTGGCGCATTATTTGGATATTTGCTCCTATGGGCGCCGGTGGTTTCGCTTGCCATGAAATATGCTATCTTTGAACTGGTTGGCCGCTACACCATCGCAACAGGGGAGAATGTTTTGATTGCATTTGCACAGGTTGAAATAGATTGCAAGCTTTTCAAACTTAAAACTGGCTGGGTAATAACACTTTTCTGGATAGTGTTTATTGCAAGCGTTTCCGGGATGGCAGGAATTGCATTATCTGTGGGAAGTTGCATCTATGGACTTTTTCCTGCAATTTCAATGGAGGTGGCAACGGTGTGTTCGATAGTAACTGTTGGAATAATCCTATATTTGGGAAGTTATACAACTCTGGAAAAAATATCCAGAGTACTTGTTTTCATAATGATACTATTTTTAGTATATGCATTAATTGAAACAGCGCCTAATCCTGCCCAGATGGCACAGGGGCTTGTTCCTCGTGCGCCCTTTCATACGTTGCGCGAGCTTATACCACTTTTGGGGTGGACTGGTGCTGGTGCAATTGGTGTGGTGTGGTACTCATTGTGGATAGAAGGAAGTAAACGTGGTAAAGGCACTAACACCGTAGATACAGACGACGACAAACACAGGATTACGCAATGGATAAAAATTAATCAGATAGATTTGAGTATTAACACTCTTATCACCGCACTATTAACAGTATTGTTTTTGATTGCAGGTGCGGTGATATTATATCCCAAAGGCATAGTTCCTAAAGGTGAGCAATTGGGACTGCAGATATCGCGCATTGCAGGGGAGAGCTTTGGCAAAGCTGGCGAGATAATTTTCCTTGTTGGCATCTTTGGCACACTGTTTAGCACATTGCTTGCAAATATTGATGGGCTATGCCGTGTAGCATCTAACTCTGTGTGGTATCAGCGCAAGAAAGATGGTGATGTGAAACTCAATTACTACAGGTTATTTGTCCTTGTCTATGTGGTGCTCACTGCGCTTTTTGCAGTGGTATTCCCTGCACCGGTAATACTTTTGCAAATTTCTGCAATCATTGATACGGTTTTTCTGCCACTTGTGATTGGACTAGGCATTTACATATGTCACACACATCTGCCAGCAATCTTTCGTCCGGGCAAAACACTCACAATAACTGCAATAGCGTCAGCGCTTTTTTTTACGTTTTTTATTGGACTATTTTTCTGGGCTGTGATAATGAAAGTTAACTTTTCAATGTAAATAACATCTATGAATACTAACATGTTCGATAGCTCAAAGTATTTTACCTGCTGGGGCGAGGTGCTTTTGCGCCTATCACCTCCTGCTACTCAGCAATTAATGCAGACAAATGTATTTCACTCTTATTTTGGTGGTGCTGAAGCTAATTGTGCAGTGATGCTGTCGCAATTGGGGATAAAAACAAAATTAATTACTGCATTACCTGATAATGAATTAGGGCATGCTGCATTGCGCTATTTCAGATCGTTTGGCATAGATGTAAATGACATCAGATTGGTGAGCAACTCACGGCTGGGGCTTTATTTTTTTGAAAAAGGTATTGGCGTTAGGCCATCACACTTACTCTATGATAGAGCTCACAGCGCATTTGCATTAATACAAAAAGGTGACATCAACTGGAGGGAGTCTTTAAAAGACTGTGGGTGGTTTCATACAACTGGGATAACGCTTTCACTATCGCCGGCAATAGTTGAAGAAACAATGAAAGCCTGCGACATTGTGAAGAGTAATCGTGGGGTTGTATCGTTTGACATTAACTATCGCCACACATTATGGAAAGATATAAAGATGGCTAAACGCATGATTTGTGAATTGGTAAAAAAAGTAGATGTGTTAATTGGGAATGAAGAACATATCAAGATGCTTTTATTGTCAGAGAATCTACCACACTATCACTATAATGATAGTATAGATTATCTTTTTACAAATTTTACAAATTTGAACAGTATATTGCTAACACATCGATATGGTACAACCGCTTCTGAGGTTGAGATAGGAGCTGTAGCAGCAACACGTGATACTATAACAGAATTAAAAATTAGAAAACTGCACAACGTTGTTGATCGTGTAGGTTCAGGTGACGCTATGGCAGCAGCATTTATGTACGGATTAATGAGTCGATACACCTTAGAACACTGTGTTGCTTTTGCCGTTGCAGCTGGGGCACTAGCGCATATGATTGATGGAGACAATTTTATTGTGAGTGAAAGTGATATTGTTACAGTAATGGAGGATAAAAGCTGGCAGTTAAAACGGTGAAAGGAAAAAGTTATGGCATAACCAAAACGCAGATATGGAATGGAAAAAATAATTGCATCATGGAAACCGTTTCCTGAAAGATTTTAATTTTACAATATCTTTACACGGTCTTCATAATTTCTTTATATTTATGAGATTTGTTAAATTAAAATCTATAGTGACTGAGTTGAATTTATTTTATTTAAATAGAATATATGGTATTTTACGTTTATTTTTGCCAGTAGCATTTCACAGTATATGAGGAAATTATAAAAGAATTTATTAAATTGCCATGTTAAAAGATACATTAAAATCAGCTCTTAATATCCATAACTTAAGTGACAAGATAGTAAAATATATCTTTGCTGTGGTAGGATTTTTGTCAGTTTCGTTTTTGTTTTTAATAATGATATTTCTTTTTAAAGAAGGGTTTCCAATTTTTAAAACTGTTAGTTTAAATGATTTCCTTTTTGGAACAAGCTGGTATCCAACATCAGAACCGCCTAAATTTGGGACCCTACCTCTTATTGTGGCATCACTCTCGGTTACATTTATTGCTGCGCTCATAGCGGTGCCATTCAGTTTGGGCATAGCTATCTATTTATCCGAATTGGCTCCCGCACTTGTTCGTGAAATTGTCAAGCCTGCAATTGAACTTATTGCATCCATTCCATCGGTTATCATTGGCTTTTTTGGTATGGTTGTTATTGCTCCATTTTTACAGGATCACTTTGATATTGATACGGGATTAAATCTATTTAACGCGTCACTAATGCTTGCATTTATGGCCATACCAACAATTGCAAGTATCTCGGAGGATGCCTTGTCATCGGTGCCGGTGTCGTTAAAAGAAGCATCGTATGCCCTTGGTGCAAACCGTTGGCAAACAGGTACACATCACCATGCCGGCAGCCCTTTCTGGTATATGGACAGCTATTATATTGGGCATTGCACGGGTTCTTGGTGAAACCATGGTGGTGCTGATGGTAGCTGGTGGTGCAACCACATTCCCTACATCGCTATTTGACCCGGTAAGACCTCTCACTGCTAACATTGCAGCCGAGATGGCAGAAGCATCATATCGCAGTGATCATTACTATGCCTTATTTGCAATTGGCATTATATTGTTTTTACTTACAATGCTTTTCAATGTCATTGCCAACTATCTCTCAATGAAATATAAATTCAAATATCATTAAAGGAAACTATGGCATCATTACAGGCAAAAGCTAAGGCAATTGAAAAAACATCATTCATAATAATTACTTTGCTTTCATATGTTATCATAGCATTTTTGCTGTTTGTACTTGGCTACATATTTTTACAGGGCTATAAAGCTTTGTCGTGGGAGTTTTTAACTGCTTTCCCAAGGAATGAAATGCGCGAAGGGGGAATATTCCCTGCTCTTTTGGGCACATTCTATCTTATGATAGGCTCTTCGGTTATATCAGTGCCTATTGGTGTTATGACTGCAATTTATTTAACAGAATATGTGGAAAATGTAAAAGTGCTTCAGTTTATACGTTTGGGCATTAATAATTTAGCAGGTGTTCCATCAGTAGTGTTTGGCCTTTTTGGGTTAAGCGTGTTTGTCATATTCCTGGATTTTGGTTCTTCTATTGTTGCCGGTTCACTCACGCTGGGTATTCTTAATCTTCCACTTGTTATACGCTCAACTGAGGAAGCGCTGCTTACGGTTCCCATGTCGTATCGCGAAGCATCCCTTTCACTTGGAGCAACCAAGTGGCAAACTATCTATAAGATAGTGTTGCCAACAGCACTGCCCGGAATATTAACTGGTATAATGCTGTCACTTGGAAGAGCAGCTGGTGAGACAGCTCCTATAATGTTTACCTGTGCAACATTTTATACACCGCATATACCAGATTCACTGTTCAGTGAGGTCATGGCTCTTCCCTATCACATCTACGTGCTTGCAACAGCAGGAACTCATATCGAAGCAACGCGGCATATACAGTATGGAACGGCTATAGTGCTTATTGTTTTAGTACTGGGGTTGAACTTTACGGGTATGGTGTTGCGATATAAATATAGAAAGAAATTTAAACAGTAGTTTTTAATTTCAATAATAGTATTTAAATAGACGTGTGAGAATATGCAACCAGAGGTGTATTCTGAATATCCCCCTTTGCTTGTTATAGTGAGAGTGGGTTTACTCATTACCATTTTTTTAAATGGTTTAATTATTACATATAATGAGGTTATTGTATTCTATGCTTATATATTTTTTGTGATATTCCTATTGATGTTTACATTATCGTGTGTATGCAAGTATTGTTATTATTTTGGCAAATATTGTGATAAAGGATTTGGTAAACTTGCAAAAGTAATTTTTAGGAATAATAACGTTGATTATGAAAAGTTTCAATTTTATGGAAATATATGCACAGTGCTAATTATTATTTTTTTATTGTTTCCTTTTGTATATGGTGCTGTGATATCATATACCACGTTTAGTGGAATATATCTTGCATTAACATTGCTAAGTTTAGCATTGGGAGTTGTATATATACTTACACAGCAATTAATTTCATGTAGGCATTGCGCTATGAACAAATATTGTAGTATTTATATAAAATGAATACTACAAGGGAAATATTTCCTTAGTAGTGACTAAAAAATGTAAAAAACTAATGTGGTATTGTAATTGTAAAAGTTGAACCATTTGATGAAGAAGTTACCCCAACTGTCCATCCAAGTATTAGTGCAGCGTGTTTTACAATTGAAAGTCCCAATCCTGTGCCACCAGTTTCACGTGAGCGGCTTTTATCTACACGATAGAAGCGCTCAAAAATCCTGGGGATTTCGTCGTGTGGTATACCAATGCCCGTATCGGTGATATGGATTGAGAGGGATTGAGAATTTTTAGTGGCGGTTATGGTTATTGAGCCTTTCTCATTGTTATAGTTAATTGCATTATCTATTAAATTGAAGAATATCTCTTCGGCAAGGAATGCATTGCCTAAAACTTTTTGTGGCAGTGATTCAATATCCATAACTATCGCCAGATTTTTTTTCTGAATTTTTGGCATAAGCAGTTCTACGCATTGATTAATTATTTTTTTAAGATTAATTGATTCGGTAACAGGGTACGAAGATGTTTCTAATTGATTGAGCTTCAGCATATCGTTGATAATTGCGTTCTGTCGTTCAACATTGGTAAGAGCACTTTCAATGAATTGCTCTGCTGTTTTCTGATCACAGATGTTGTCTTTAATTGTTTCAAGGTAGCCCCGTATAATGCTGATAGGGGTTTTTAATTCATGTGAAAGGTTGCCTACAAGATCAGACTTCAGTTGCTGAATGCGCTTCTGTTCGGTGACGTCATGCATGAGTAGCAGAATTCCTTTTGCAGGCTCAGTGAAAGGATAGATAAAAATCTGAAAATGGTTGCCAGCTATTGTCTCTTCAAAAGAGATCCGCTGTTTTTGAGAAAAAGCAATGTGTATCTTGGCGTTTAACTCGCTGTGGCGAATAACTGTGAAATAGTATTTATTGGTAATATTTTCAGGGTATTCAAAGCAATTGGCAAATGCTTTATTGTAAATGGCAATCTTTTTGTCTTCGTCTATGAGTGCTATGGGGTCATGGATGCTTTCTATAATCATAAAGAGTTTATTTTTTTCATTGGTGAGCTCATTGATGCGTTGCTGTATGTTATCAGCTAATAGATTCATGGATTTCTGTAAATAACCCATTTCATCGTCGTTGTAATTGAGTATACGTGCGGTAAGATCACCATTGAAGAATTTATTTATAAACTGAACTGATTCTTTAATAGGCTTTGTGAACATGTTTGCAAAAATTGCTGTAACTGCAATACTGATAATAAGGACAATGATACCTGTAAAAAGAATATTTTTTGTTAGTGATTCAATTAAGGTATTGATGTTTGTCAAAGATTTTGCAGTACGGATATAGTAAGAGTCGTAAAAGGAGGCCACGTACAACATATCAGCACCTATGGTATTGCTGAATCTAATTGACATCCCTGTACCATTTTTACGTGCTTCAAGAATTTCAGGGCGATAGGAATGGTTTTCCATCAATTCAGGATTAGCATCGGTATCAAAGAGCACTGTACCATCATGTTGGATGATGGTTATTCGCAAGGAGCTTTTTTGTGCTACATTTTTTAATGCAGTTACTATCTCATAATTAAAAAAATTTTTATTAATAGGTCTGTGGAATGATTGGCAGTAAGTGTGTATATACTCAATATTTTGCTTAAGTTCGTCTCTTAAAAAAGAGGTAAATTCATTTTGTATGTGTTTGTGAATGTAAAAAAGTAGAAATGAAATAAAAAAAATTAATGCAATCGAATACACAATTATTAATTTTGATCTGAGACTTTTTATCATTACGCTTTACCCTTTTAATCCATACCCAACGCCAGAGTACGTTTTAATGATTTCCTTGTATTGACCTAATTTTTTCCGTAAATTCATAATATGTACATCAACCGTTCTGTCAATAACATACACATTATCGCCACGGATGCTGTCGATGATATTATCTCTGGAAAAAATCTTGCCAGGATATTGCATAAAAAGTTTTAAAATAAGAAATTCAGTTTTTGTTAAATCGATGGGGTTGTTGTCGATAGTTACCAAGAATTTTTCAGGATACAATTGAATGCCTTTACACGTTAAAACATCTTTTGTTTTTTCTTCTCTTGACTGAACGCGCCTTAGAATTGCTTTGACGCGAGCAATGAGTTCGTGGATGCTGAATGGCTTGGTGATGTAATCATCGGCTCCTAATTCAAGCCCTAACACCTTATCAAGTTCTGCCGATTTTGCTGAAAGAAATAAAATGGGTATATCTTTAAAATTATGCGATGCGCGAATCTGCTTGCATAAATCAAAGCCATCCATACCACTCATCATTATATCAAGAATTAAAAGGTCAGGTTTGGCGATAGCTAATTGTTTTAAAACCTCTTCTGCTGACGCAAATGTGTAAACATCAAACCCATTTTTTTGTAAATTGACTTTCAGTATCTCGCGGATATCCTTTTCATCATCCACTACGTAAATTTTTGGCATGAACTACTCCTGATGTCTGATGTCTTGACCTTCAATGAAATAAATTGCCCTTTCAGCAATATTGGTTGCATGGTCACCTATGCGCTCTAACGCTTTTGCTACCATGATAAGGCCAAATGCTGGTGATATGGTTGCAGGGTTTTCCACCATAAAGCTAAATAGTTCACGATTTATCTGCATGTTAAGTTCATCCACATCCTTATCAAGGTCAAGGCATTGTCGAGCATAGTTGATATTTTTCTCGGTTATTGCCTGAAATGCCAATTTTATCATTTTAATACAGATTTCGGTCATACGGGGAATATCAATAAGTGGTTTTAAAAGCGATTTGCCCTCTAATCGTATTGTTTCTTTAGCAATATTAGTTGCAAGATCACCTATGCGCTCAAGGTCAGTATTTGATTTAAGAATTGCCAAAATAAGTCTCAGATCGGCTGCGGCTGGCTGTTTTGTTACAAGGATTCTTCCACACTCTTCGTCAATTAATACTTCCAGTTTATCAAGGACAGTGTCCTTCTGTATTACCTTTTCTGCTAATTTAACATCTATTGTTTTAAGGGACTGTACTGCATCAGCCACTGATTCAATGGCAATATCTGCCATTTCAAGTATCCTGCGCAATAAGTCATTAAGTTCCTGTTCAAGATGTGTTGGCATTATCTTCTCCTTTCTTTATTAACCAAATTTTCCGGTTATATAATTTTCGGTCATCTGTTTTTCGGGCTTTGTAAACATAATTTCGGTTTTATTTACTTCAATGAGCTTTCCCATATAAAAGAATGCGGTGTAATCGCTTACACGAGCTGCCTGCTGCATGTTATGGGTGACAATTATAATAGTGTACTGCTTCTTTAAATCCTGAATGAGTTCTTCAATTTTTTGTGTTGATATGGGGTCAAGAGCTGATGCCGGTTCATCCATTAAGATAATTTCAGGCTGTACTGCAATGGTGCGTGCAATACAGAGCCGTTGCTGCTGACCACCGGATAAACTCATTGCTGAATCATTGAGCCTGTCTTTTACCTCATCCCATAGCGCAGTGCGCTTGAGGGAGTCTTCAACAATGCGTTCAATGGTATACTTGTCTTTTATACCATTTATTTTTAGTCCATAGGCAATATTGTCAAAAATAGATTTAGGGAATGGATTTGATTTTTGGAACACCATACCAACCCTGCGGCGCAGTTGGGTTACATCATATTTGGTATGGTATATTGATTGGCCATCTATAGTTAATTCACCTTCTACCCGTGTGTAGGGGATAATATCATTCATCCTGTTTATACAACGAAGGAAAGTGGACTTGCCGCACCCTGAAGGACCAATAAGCGCCATAACAGTATTTGGATAAACAGTAAGATTAATATCAAAAAGTGCCTGATTTTGGCCATAGAAAAAGGAAAGGTTTTCAGCTTTTACCTTTGCAGTGTTATCAGCCATATATCACCATTATAGTTTATGTTTATACTCATGAAAATAGTATCTTACGCAAATCCAATCACCTTAAAGTTAAGGATTTATAATGATAATGTAAAGAAAATGTTAAGATTTTGTCACTATCAAAATTTTACTGAAACACTTCAATAATTACAAATAGAAAATTAATTGTATCTTTATAAAATTTTCATATCACAGGGGTATGTATAGACTAGATAAAAGTAACTTCTGTGATTTGCAGTAGTTATTAAAATATAACAGGAGGCCATAATGAAGGTCAAGAGTTTTTTAATTTTTATGATGATAGCCCTAATAGGCTCATTGTCAATTGGTTTTTCACAAACTAAAGGTTCCAAGGTAGTTATTAAAGGTTCAACAACAGTATTGCCGATAGCTCAGAAAGCACTGGAAGCATTCTATGAAAAGACAAAGATAGTAATAAGCCTTTCTGGTACAGGTTCGGGAGACGGGATAAAATCGCTCATTGATGGTAGCTGTGACATTGCAAATTCTTCAAGAGAAATGAAACCCGAAGAACTGAGTTTGGCACGATCAAAAGGCGAAAAGATTAAGGAAGTTGCCATTGCCTATGACATGATAGTCCCAATTGTGCATCCTTCAAATCCAGTAAAAAACCTTTCAATGGCACAGCTTAAGGCAATTTATGAAGGAGCTATCACCAACTGGAGCCAGGTAGGTGGCAACAATGAACGGATAGTTGTAATTTCACGTGACTCAAGCTCTGGTACATTTGAGGTATGGGAAAGTAAAGTAATGAAAAAATCAGAAGTTCGTAAGGATGCATTGTTGCAGGCATCCAATGGTGCAATAGTATCAGTAGTTGCAAAGAATAAAAGAGCTATCGGTTACATTGGATTTGGCTATCTTGATGACAGGGTAAAAGCACTTACTGTGAATGGTGTTGAACCTACAATCCCTAATGGCAAATCAGGCGTGTATCCAATTTCCCGTAAATTGTACATGTATGTGAATGAAGTGAAAATAAAACCTGAAGCTCAGGCTTTTATAGATTTTATCCTTTCAAAAGAAGGACAGCAGATTGTAAAGCAAACAGGGTTTATACCGCTCACTGACTAGGTATAGTGGTGCACATAAAGTGTTTTTTAGGGCGCTACAGCAATGTAGCGCTTTTTTATTAAAAAAAAGTTGCAAAAGATTGGGGCACTTCATAGGGTATAAGTATAAATAGTGAAAGGTGTGTTTATAAGAATGAAATTCTATTCCCAATTGGAGGTTATGATATGAAAATCAAAAAGAGTGTACGCATTGTTATAGCTTTTCTTATAGCATTAGCACTTAGTGTATCATGTTCTAAAGAGTCAAGGGATAAGGTTGTTGTAAAAGGGTCAACAACAGTGTTGCCCATTACCCAGAAAGCATCAGAGGTTTTCTATGAAAAAAATAAAATTGTTATCTCGCTTTCTGGTACAGGGTCGGGCGATGGCATTAAGTCCCTTATAGATGGCAGCTGTGATATTGCAAATTCCTCACGTGAAATGCATCCAGAAGAATTGGCACTAGCCCAACGTAAAGGTGAGATCATAAAAGAGGTGCCGATAGCATTTGATATGATAGTTCCTATAGTCCATCCTTCAAATTCTGTATCAAATCTTACTTTGCATCAGTTAAAGGCAATCTATGATGGCTCGGTCAAAAACTGGAAGGATGTTGGGGGAAAAGATGAAGCAATAGTTGTTATTTCGCGTGATTCAAGCTCAGGGACATTTGAGGTATGGGAATCAAAGGTAATGAAACATGTTGAAGTGCGAAAAGATGCACTGCTGCAAGCTTCTAACGGAGCTATCGTACAGACTGTATCACAAAACCCAAAGGCAATTGGGTATGTGGGCTATGGCTATTTGAATGAAAAAGTTAAACCATTATTTGTAAATAATGTAGAACCAACAATAGAAAATGGCAAAAGTGGCAAATACCCAATTGCACGAAAGCTCTACATGTATGTGAATGAAGTAAAGATAAAACCAGCCGCGCAGGCATTCATAGATTTCATGCTTTCTGATGAAGGACAAGCAATAGTGAAAGAGGCAGGGTTTATTCCAATTAAATAAGAGGATGAAATTAAAGCTATTTGCCAGAGGCTCATTAAGCTCACAAAAAGTATATTCAGGAAAGAACTGAAGAAATTAAAATGGCCATGAGAGTAGTGGGGAATTTGTAAAATAAAAGTTTTTTTGTGAATGTGGACATGGCGTGTAACGTTTAATAGCTTTGTATAGTTTTAATAGCGTATAGGTGCAGCTGTGAGAGGGATGTGGTACGAATCATTCATATTCACCTCCCCATACCTTGTCAGTTACCCGCTTGATTTTTTCTTTGTATGTTTTAATAAGCTCGCGACAACCCTCAACCACCTTCCGCTCGGCCTCGATCCACTAAACAATACGCTGCTGGACTTCGAGAGGGGGAAGGGGGAGTGTTTTAATAATGAGCATTTTACGCTTCTCTTGTGTTAAAAGACCTTTCCTATAATTTCCAGTATTCCAGTATTAACATTTATTTTATCTCGAATTTTTTATTTTCACAAACAGGGGCAAGTATGGTTTTGTTCTTTTGCAAGCTCCCCACATCAACCTAACTTTTCTTCTACCGATGCACCGGACTAGTGGAAGTATTGTCTTGTAAATATCTTTTAGAATTTGTGATACATTGTCTGCCAGTAAGTGGTGCAATGAAATAATCTTCGTCTAAAAACTTTATTATGTTTTTTATTGTGGCTTTGTCTTTTGGCAAATGTATCTTGTTGTCTTTAACGGTAATTTCCAAGCCAAATTTTGCTGCCTGCTTCTGTATATTAACTAATGTAGTATTCGATAACACTTGATTTTTTTGTAAAAGTGCAACCTTTTTTCTTATTACGGAATCAGCATTATCAATAAACCAGTTCTCATCTTCAACATTAATGATGCCTATTTTTACAAATTCCTTTAAATCTTCATTTGTCGCTTCCTTATAGTAATCTGATAAGTCAAAAATTTTTCTGGCATTATGGAATGACAAAAACAAAATTTTATTTTGTCGATAAAGCAAATCAATACGTTCATTAATTATTAATCCTGGATCACTGAGCTTAGTGTAAGTATCGTTCGTGTTTAACAAAGTAAAAGATTTAGACAAAACTTTTCTTCTGTCAAAAGATTGAAAAATCACAAAAGTATTGTTAGTATTTGTTTTATCGACTATACCACACAATAACGATTTGATATAATCAACCTCATCTTTCAATTTTAATATATTTAAAGTTAAAGGATTTTCTACTGCATTTAATATGTTTTCAGATATGTTGTAATTTTTAATAACTAGAATTTGATCTTCATCTACAGAATAACGACCGTCAAAATCGACTTCCTCTTTATTTTTTTCAAATTGACTTTTTATCTCGAGAAAATACTTTGTCAATTCATTCTGTAAATCACCGTTTGAAACAATTCTGCGCAGAGAATTATCTGTCATTAAGGCAAGAAGGTTTAATTTCATCTTATTTTGTCCTCAATTTCTAAAATCATATATTCAGCAATCTGAACAACTGTTTTGATATTTTTTGTATTTGTTAGGTTTTTTTTGGTTATTAAGACATAAGTAATGCCACCATCAATTGTAACTTCATAAAAATGGAAACCTAAAAAACCAAGAATAGGGTTAAAATGATAACTATTTGTTGTAAAAATACTGACAAAAAACAGTCCAAGGACAAAATATAACAATTTGGGTTCTATTTGAAATGCTGACTGATTGATTAATGGCAGCAAATAAACTAAAATAAATCCAACAATTTCTTTGTCTGAAGTAGATATTGACTGAATAACAACAGGCAATTTTTCAAGTTTCTTTTTGGCTAATGTAAGTATTAACAAACAAAGAAATACTAATACAATCGCTATTATTAAAAACCAGATTCCACTCTTTATATCCCAGGATTTTGAAAATTCAGCAAACCAGAGTGTTAAAAAAACAGGAGCAAAAGAAGTAGAAACAAGTAAAAATTTTGATACTTTATTCAACATTTTTTGTTCTCCTTCTTTTCGATTTCTTTCCGTCTTCCAGTTTTGCCTTCTCTTCTAAGATCCTTTTTAGCAATTCCTCAGCCGGTTCATCATTTGGATCCGGCTTTACCAGTTCACCGCGGAATGCCTTAGCAAGTATAGCTTGCTCCAGTTTTTCCACGCGCTCATAAGCTTTTTTGTATTTTGCCTCAAGAGAATCAGCAAGCGCAAAGAGCTTCTCCACTCGACGGACAATCTCGTTCTGTTCTTCGAGAGGGGGAAGGGGAATTATATAATTTTCAATATACCATCTTGGAATCCTTTGTTGCCCAGCAGTTCCCGTCATAAAATTTTTACCATTCTCAATAAAATCAGTACTCTTAATTATATAATATAAATATTTTGATAAAATAAGATCATTGCATCTTAATACAAAAAGTTCTGTAGTACCCGCCCCATAGCCATTTAATAAATTAACCATAATGCAAGATTTTGAATTTTCAAAACAAGGTGTTATTT
>JAOAIH010000026.1 GCA_026414805.1 Spirochaetota bacterium
GTACTATATACTATAAATAGAGTGTGTGAAATTTTTAGATGTATAGTATATAGGTATAATTTGGAGCTATACTATGCTACAGCAGAAGAAATCACAGTTAACGGGCAGGCAAAAAGCTGCTATATTTCTGGTTTCCTTAGGTTCTGATGTTTCATCAGAGATTTTTAAACACCTGAGAGAAGATGAAATTGAGCAGCTTACATTTGAGATAGCCCGTTTAGATAAAGTAGAGCCTGAAGACAGGGACAAAGTCCTGATGGAATTTCAGGAATTGATGATGGCTCAGGAATTTATAGCCACAGGTGGCATTGATTATGCTCGCGAAGTACTTGAAAGAGCCTTGGGAACTCAGAAAGCTATAGATATAGTTAATCGCTTAACATCATCATTGCAGGTGAGGCCATTTGATTTTATACGGCGAACAGACCCTAGTCATCTTTTAAACTTTATTCAAGGTGAGCATCCTCAGACAATAGCATTAATTCTGGCATATTTAGACCCTCAGAAAGCGGCAACAATTCTGTCAGGATTAAACCATCAGATACAGGCTGATGTTGCACGGCGTATTGCTACCATGGACAGAACCTCACCTGATGTTTTACGTGAGGTGGAGCGTGTTTTGGAACGAAAACTATCTACTCTTGCAAGCGAAGACTATACTTCTGCCGGTGGTATTGATGCAATAGTTGAAGTTTTAACACATGTTGACCGTGGTACTGAAAAGATTATTATTGAAGCACTTGAGGAAGAAGATCCTGAACTGGCAGAAGAAATTAAGAAGCGAATGTTTGTATTTGAAGATATTGTATTGCTTGATGATAGGGCTATACAAAAGGTATTACGCGAAGTTGATACACAGGATCTTGCAAAAGCGCTGAAAGGTGTTGATGCCGAAGTACAGGAAAAAATATTCAGGAACATGTCAAAACGTGCCTCAGCGCTATTGCGTGAGGACATGGATTTTATGGGCCCAATCAGGCTAAGAGACGTTGAAGAGGCCCAGCAGAAGATAGTGAATATAATCAGAAAACTTGAAGAAGCCGGTGATATTGTAGTAGCACGTGCCGGCGAGGAGGAACTCGTTGTCTAAGCTTGTATTTAAACCTACAGAAATTCAGGTTATTTCCGCTCCAAAGCAAATAGAATTACCTGAGAAATACCAGAAGAATGTTCTGGTTGACGAAGAATATGCCGAATTTGAGGTAGATGAAGAGGGCAATCCTGTTGAGGTATACCAGGGACCTTCTATAGAAGAAATGGAAGCTGAGCTTGAGCGATATCGGCGCGAAACAGAAGAAGAAGTTCGCCGGATGCTGGAAGAAGCGAAAGCTAAGGCAGCACAGATTGAAGAAGAAGGGAAAAAAGCAGCATTCCTTGAATTACAACAGGCGCGAGAACAGATAAAAATTGAAATGGAGCGCTTCAAAATTGAATCAGAAAGGGAAATTGAGCGAGGTAAATTTGAAGCCGAAAAAATGATAAAAGAAGCAGAGTTAAAGGTTGCAGAGATAGAGCATGAAGCATATAAACGTGGATATGATGCTGGGCGTGAAGAAGGTTATAAAGAAGGACAAGCCGAAGTAATGCGACTCATTGATAGATTGGGAACAATTGTATCAACAGCAGTAGACATACGTGATGATATTATTCGTTCATCGGAAAAGCTAATGACCGAAATGATACTGATGATTGCACGTAAAGTAATAAAAGATGAGATAGTTGAGCGAAGGGAAGTTGTCATTAACAATATTAAAGAAGCATTGCAGCGGGTGAAGGACAGAGATAGAATAGATATCAGAGTAAATTTTGCTGACCTTGATATGACAACGGCTCATAAGGATGAGCTTATTAAAATGATGGAGTCATTGAAGAAAGTTAATATTTATGAAGATTCACGGGTTGAACGTGGTGGATGTATTATTGAAACAGACGTTGGAGCTATTGATGCACGTATTTCAACACAACTTGAAGCTATTGAAGAAGCAATTCGCAATGCTCGACCATTATAATAAAGTAATCCAGAGGTTTGCATGATTCAAATTCTACCTCATGAAAAAATTGATATATTTTCAAAGTATAAGGATGTGATTGAAGAAGTAGATACAGTGCGTGCCACAGGAAGGGTTGAAAAAATAACAGGGTTAACGATTGAGTCACATGGTCCGGATGTACAGTATGGAGAATTATGTCGCATTAGATTGAAGAATGGGAATTACCTTTATGCAGAAGTAGTAGGCTTTAACAAAAATAAAATAATACTTATGCCAATAGGTGATATGAAAGGGGTAGTTCCAGGTGCTGATGTGTATGCAGTTGGTTCCCAGCTTTATGTGCCGGTTGGTGATGCACTTATAGGCAGGGTCATTGATGGTCTGGGAAATCCTATTGATGGTAAAGGTAAGTTGTTTTTAAAAGAAAGATACCCTGTGGACAATAAACCTCTGAGTCCATTAGAAAGAGAGATAATTGATTCTCCACTGCCTACTGGTATTAGAGCTATCGACGGGCTAATAACTGTAGGCAAAGGACAGCGAATGGGGATTTTTTCCGGTTCTGGAGTTGGCAAATCAACATTGATTTCTATGATTGCGCGTAATACTGCAGCTGATATAAGTGTTATTGCGCTAATTGGTGAACGTGGAAGAGAAGCAAAGGATTTTGTAGAAAAGGAACTGCAGAATGAAGGTTTAAAACGCTCAGTGGTTATTATTTCAACTTCTGATCAACCACCAATGTTACGCCTTAGAGCGGGGTTTTTAGCTCATTCAGTGGCAGAGTATTTTAGAGATAAAGGACTGCATGTTAATCTACTAATGGATTCTGTAACACGATTTGCTATGGCTCAACGTGAGGTTGGTCTTGCTGCAGGTCAACCCGCTGCTACTCGTGGTTATCCACCTTCTGTGTTTTCCTTACTGCCACAACTATTAGAAAGGGCAGGCAACAAAAAAGGGGCAGGTAGTATAACAGGTTTTTATTCAATTTTGGTTGAAGCGGACGATATGAATGAACCCATTGCTGACGCAGTCAGAGGTATCCTGGATGGACATATTGTGCTGGACAGAAAGCTTGCACATAAAAATCATTACCCCGCTATTGATGTTCTTGGATCAATATCACGATGTATGAATGACGTCATTGATGAAGAGCATAAAATGGCAGCAAATACATTCCGTAAGCTTTTGGCTGCCTACCGTGAGGCAGAAGACCTTATAATGCTTGGAGCCTATGCAAAAGGTTCTGATCCGGATGTGGATAAAGCAATTGAAATGAAGCCTGCTATTGATTCATTTTTACAGCAGGGAATTTATGAAAAAGACACGTATGAAAACATCAA
Source organism: Spirochaetota bacterium (assembly GCA_026414805.1). Taxonomy (NCBI): domain Bacteria; kingdom Pseudomonadati; phylum Spirochaetota; species Spirochaetota bacterium. Next base: position 3,338 of record JAOAIH010000026.1, read on the forward strand.
GAACAGATTAATAGAATTAATGTTAGGAACAAAGGCTAAACCTGCAAAAAGACAGGAATTTGCTGCACGTACTCCTTATTTTGCCCAGAGGTCTGGGAGATAGTTTGTGAGGATAAGATATTTCAGGTAAAAAATGAAGAAGTTTGAATTTAGATTGCAAAAGTTACTGGATTTACGGATTTCTAAGGAACATGCTATAAAAGCTGAGCTTGCTGGGCTGATTGCAAAGCAGAATGCAGAAATTGCTCTGCAGCAGGATTACAAAAGGAAAATTAAGGAATACTATAACAGGCTTTCCAATAAGATGCGTCAGGGTACGTTTTCATATTCCGAAGCACTGATGTGTGAGCGTTTTGCTTATAATGCTGAAAAAGCTATTGCATTGTCGCAAAGAAGAGTGGAGCAGCTGCAGCCAGAAATTGATAAAGTTCGACAGCGCTTATTACAGGCTTCTAAGGAAAGGAAGGTAGTGGAACGCTTAAAAGAAAAGAAATATGAAGAATATATGTATCAGTATAACAGAGAAATGGCCAAAGAGCTGGATGATATAAACCAGAGAATGTATAACAATGTGTGAGGTTGAGCTAATGGATATTCAGAGCATACAACAAGTTCAAAGTAGAATTAAAGAAATTAAAAGCAGGTTTAAAGCTATTCAGAATACTTATTCAAGGGTATCTCCTTTTCCTGCTAGTGTTGTTACTAATAGTAACGTAACGCAATCCCCAAAAGAAGCTGATACAGCTGGCAGCACAGTTGAATCACAAAAAAATAATTCAAACAATGTTAAAATAACAGATGAAATCTTGAAAAATGTTATAAATGCAAAGAACAAGAATAGTAAAGGTACAATTGATGTTGAGCAAATCCAAAACCTTTTGCAAAAAGCCATAACACAGTATACTGCTAACGGGAAAATATTCAATATAGAGGAATAGGCGATGCGTCAGTATTTTAATAAGAGGTTATAGCCATGAAATTAGTATCAGATTCAACAAAAGTTATATACTTATCAATGATGATTATTTTTATCATCATTGTGGGGTTATTCTGGTTGGATTATATAGGTTTAATAAATATAGGAAAAATATATCATCACTATATTTCAAAGGAAGCACCTTCTGTGGTTGATGCTACTGATGATGAGCCCTCACTTATTGAGCGGGAAGAATTTGAAAAAGAAAAAGATAAACTGTTGCAAAGAATAGAAGACCTTGATAAGCGTGAAGCAAAGATTGTTGAAGCTGAAAAGATAATAGCAAAAGAAAAAGAAAAGCTTGAACAACTTCAAAAAGGTCTGGATCAGGAGAAAAAAGCATTAGAGCTGGAAAAGAAAAAGTATTCCGGGTATAAAAAGAATGTCATGGATCTGGCAAAAAAAATTGAAAGCATCCCTCCTCAGGATGCTGTAGATATTATGGTTCAGTGGGAGGAGACGCTTATAATTGATGTATTACGTCAGATTGACCAGAATGCTGCAAAAGAAGGCAGGATGAGCATTTCTACATATTTGCTATCGCTTATGCCAAAAGACAAAGCAAGCAGGGTAATGTACTTAATGACACAGCTATAAAATTATTTACAGTGATCTTGAATCATTGCCAGGATTATATTTTTTCCCAATCCTGTTTTTGCGGATGTAGGAATAATAAATTCAGGATTGATGTTGAGATTTTTACAAATACGCATAATTCCGTTATTAATATCGTTTTTTGAAACCTTATCGCATTTTGTTGCAAGAATCATTACATTGATATTATTATTAAGAGCTTTTGCTATTATAGCTTGTTCGCTTTCATCCGGGATACGCCGTATATCTATCAGTAGAAAAAGAAGCTTAAGGTTAGTACGTGTTGTGATATACGTATGAATCATTTCTACAAACTCTTGACGCTTGTCCTGCGAAACCTTTGCATATCCAAAACCCGGACAATCAGCAAAGCTTATTTTTTCGTTTATGCAATAAAAATTAATTGTTTGGGTTACACCGGGTTTACTACCTGTTTTGGCAATGTTTTTTCTTCCCAGTATTGAATTGATGAGTGATGATTTGCCAACATTTGAACGCCCAACAAATGCAAATTCGGGCAATATGTATTTGGGATATTGAGTTACATTGCGAGCGCTAGTAACAAACCTAATACTATTGATTTTCATTGTTAATTATCTTTTCCATAAGGATAGCATTGTCAAAGTGATAGTAGTTCTTCCTAAATCCAACTTGATAAAAACCTAATGATGTATAAAACTCAATTGCACTGGTATTGGTATCAGCTACTTCAAGAACGATTTTCTTTTGATTATTAGCATGGCCAATAATATGACTTATAAGTAATGTCCCAACTTTATTTCGTTGCATGTGGGGCCACACTGCAATCCGCAATATTTGGATTTCATCTGCAATATACCATGCAAGGGCAAACCCGGCAAATGCCATATCGATTTCGGCAACAAATAATTTGGAAAAATGCAAAGCCAATTCCCGTGAAAAGCTTTCAATTGACCATGCATTTTCCCTGAAGACATACATATCTAATGCTGCAATATCTTCAATGTCGCCATAATGTGCAGGGCGAATCAAAATTTTATTATTTGACATCCTTTTATTTGTCTTGGAATTTTGCCTCACGCTTTTCAAGAAATGCGGATATACCTTCTTTTTTATCTTCAGTTTCGCATAGCTTTCCAAATAGCTCGCGTTCATACGTTAACGCTGTATAAAATTCCATGGTATATCCTTGAGCTATCGCCTGCATTGCAGCTTTTATTGCCAGTCTGCTACGGGCAGCTATTGCCTTTGCCAATTCCTTTGCTTCATCAACTACTTTGCCTTTTTCAGTTGCCCTATTAACTACTCTGTACAATTCGGCCTGTTTGCCACTAATAAAGTTGCCAGATAAAATAAGCTCATACGCTGCTCCTTTGCCAAATAAACGAGTGCTGCGCTGAGTTCCACCATATCCAGGTATAATGCCTAATTTGATTTCGGGCAAACCAAGTTGTGCTGATTCATCAGCCAGCCGTATATGGCATGCAAGTGCAAGTTCAAGACCTCCGCCAAGGCAGTAGCCGTTTATTGCAGCAATGAATGGCTTATCGGCATTTTCAATGATATTTAATATTTCCTGGCCGTTTTTAAGAAAATTAGCACCATCTTCTTTTGTATTTTGTTCTTTGATTTCATTAATATCAGCGCCAGCTACAAATGCTTTGCCAGCTCCTGTGACAATAACAACCCTGACTGCATTATTATCTAAAAGCTCATTAATTGCGGTGCGCATATCCGCAAGAACAACGCGATTCAATGCATTCATTGGAGGATTGTCAATAGTCATCACTGCAATACCATTTTCAATAGTATAATGACATTTTTTTTGTGAAGAATCTCCCATAGTTGCACCTCTTGGAATTAAATTTTTATTAGATTTTTTAGTACGGTATGGGATTGTCAAGATTTAAATTTAGAAATTATATGAATTGTGTTTCTTTATATTTTATAAGCCTGAACATTGTTACATTGTACGGGGTATCTATCGTATATTGCTTAGCAATGAGTATGAGAGCACCATTAATGGAATCTATTTCGGTTTTACGTTTGGCAAGTATGTCCTGCAGCATAGAGCAAAAATTATTTTGTGTGTTGCGGCACACAGTGACAGTTGTTTCAAACATAGTATCAGTATCTAAATTAATTCCATGAGCTGTGGCCACTGCCACTGCCTCAGCAATTATATTGTACATTATGTGCAATGTATAGTCACTTTTTATCAGGTGGCCGTTAGGAAGTCCAAGTAATGCACCAAGCGGGTTTATTGCGGCATTTATTATAGCTTTTTCCCATATTGCTCTTTTAGGGTCAGGGGCGATAGTTACTGACAGATTAGCCTCCTGTAGCAGCGAATGCACAATGGAACAATGGTAGGAGCTATCGCCACCAATTATTACAGAACCTTTGCCACCAAACCGTACCAGTGAAGGATGCACTTTTGTTGCACCAATTGTTGTTGTTCCATAAACCAGTGGGTTGTGGATGATTGATGCAATGATTTCAACATTGCCAATGCCATTTTGTAAGGTTACAATAATTGCATCAGGCTTGATGTGTGGCTTTATGTTTTGGATAGCATCACTGGTAGCAAAACTTTTTGTAAATATAAAGATAATATCGGCCACAGTAAGGATAGCAGGATCATCGCTTATTTCAGGAATGAATTGATACTGTTTGGAATCAATTTCAACCGTTAGCCCTTTTTTAAGAGCATTGACGATTTCCTTATTATTTTCTAAAATTACTATTTTATTGTTATGGTGAAGAAAATACGCAAATAGCGACCCCATTGCACCAGCGCCAACAATCCCTATTGTGTGTGCATTACGATTATTCATAGTATATTTCTTAGCATGATAATTATACTTTTGCAATAATTGTAAATATATATTTTACAAAATACTTCTATAGAGAGCAAATTTTTATAATAAAAATTTTTTAACTTGTGAAATGCCTTGTTATATGAATATGCTGATAATATTAAAATTTTGATAATCTGATAAAAATGTATTATTTTTATAGTAAGTTATAACTATTAAAATTTGATTATTGATTGACCATTGATGTAAATATAGTTAAAAAAGTGATTAATACTATGAATAAACCTGTCAGTATAGAGTATGATGTTTTGCTTGATAGCATTCAGGCTCCAGTTTTCGTAATTGATGCTTCAAAGAATATTATAGATATAAATAATCATGCCAGAAGATTATTCTATTCCATTGATATAATTGGAAAATCCTGTAAGGACATCTTCCCTGAATGTGAAAAATCAGGTAATTGCCCAATTGATGCTGCTGATTATAGAATACCAACAGGTTGTGAACGGCTAAAACAAACCATGGTATTGAATACTGTAAAAGAACAAGTTGAAGTGTGCGTTGTGCCTATAAAAACACAAAAGGATATATTGTTTTTTCATATATTGACTGATAACGATATACAAAACAGGCAGAATTTAGTAATGCTTGAAAAAAACATGACCATCTCAACTTTAGCATCAGGTATAGCACATGAATTTAATAATATGAATGCTGGAATTCAAGGTATTGTTGAACTGCTGCTTTCTCAGGAGGATCTTTCTTCAGCTGGGAAAAAAGACCTAAAAACAATTTTGAAAATAGTTAAAAGAGCCACACATCTTATTGACCAATTGTCAATATTAGCACACCGCAAGCCTTCAAAATATATGCTAGTTAACATTGAGGATATTGTTAATGATTGTATTAGTATTATTAAACCTCAATTTTTAGATGCTGGTATAGCTATTGAAGTATTACATAAAGAAAAAATTCCTGAATTATTTTTAGATGCTAATATGGTTACTTTAGCACTTATGAATATCCTGTTGAATGCACGTGATGCTATGATAAGTACAACACAAAAAAAACTTATGATAAGTACATCTCAGGATGATTATCATGCATATATCACTATAAAGGATACAGGATGTGGTATAAAGGCAGAGAATGTGCAGAGGATTTTTGAACCCTTTTTTACAACAAAAGGACCTTTAGGACATTCAAATATTCCTGGTACAGGGCTAGGGCTTTCAGTTGCACTTGGAATCATAGAAGAGCATGGTGGAACCATTACCGTTGAAAGTATGTATGGCCAGGGTACTACGTTTACCATACAATTGCCAATTAATACAGATGATAAAGTTGCTACAGAGGTTGCTGTAAATTATACAGAGTATGATTTTTCAGGCAAAAGAATTTTAATTGTTGAGGATGATCCAGAATTTGCTAATGTTTTGCAAAGAGCGCTGATGGCTAAAAATGCTGAGGTAGTGTTTGCAAATACTGGGTCGGAGGGTTTATATCATCTTGATAATTGTACTATTGACCTTGCATTACTTGATGTGCACCTTCCCGATATGACTGTATGGGATATATTGAAGAAAATTCAGTACATGAATAACAGGCCTAATATTATAATCGTTTCGGGAAATTATCTGGCAATGAATAATAATTATATAAATATAGTTGATTATGTTTTGCTCAAGCCTTTTGATTTAGAAGAGCTATTTAACGCTATTCAAAACAGTTTGTCTGCATAGGTACTTCCTAAAAATAGTATTGACAAAAAATAAAATTCTGTATAAAATCTTTAAACAATTTTAACAAAAATTTTACAGGGGCATGTATGTCAAAGCGTGATGATATTTTGCTTATCATAAATCCAATAGCCGGCAGAGGAAGAGCTAAAAAGTCTGTTGAAAGGATAGAAAAAGATTTTGCAGATTTACATATAAAGCATGATGTAGTGTATACTCAGAGAGTGTGGCATGCTGCAGAACTGGCGGAAGATGCTGCAAAAAAGGGTTACAGGGCGGTTGTGGTTGCAAGTGGAGATGGTACAGCCAATGAAGTGTTAAATGGGTTGATGATAGCAAGGAAAAAAGGCTATAACAAAACTGCTATGGGCCAGATTCCGGTAGGTACTGGTAATGATTTTGCGTATGGGATGGGATTGCCTGATGATATAGATGAATGTATTAAAATAATAGCAGATTTTAATCTTAGGAAAATTGATGTTGGTTTTATTAAAGGCGGAGATTATCCTGAAGGTAGATATTTTGGTAATGGTATTGGGATTGGTTTTGATGCAACTACTGGGTTTGTTGCCAGCAGAATACGTTTTTTAAGTGGTATGATGGTATATCTCATTGCTGCATTGCAAACAATATTCATATATTATAAGGCTCCAAGGATTAAGCTTTTGTATAATAGCAAAGAGACCATAATGGATGCTTTGCAGGTTTCAATAATGAATGGAAAACGAATGGGTGGAGGTTTCCATTTTGCACCTGATGGCAGCCCCTTTGATGGATTGCTGGATGTATGCATGGTGCGTTCAATGAACCAGTTCAAAATTTTTGGCATGATTCCTTATTTTATACGAGGTACACAGGCTAAACGCAAAGAAGTAATGCAGGACAGAACAACAAAGATTGAGGTTGTTGCTGAAAAAGGAGTGCTGCCAGTGCATTGTGATGGTGAGACAATATGCTATTCAGGTAAAGAGTTGTATATTCAACTTTTCCCAGCAGCACTGGATTTTATCACCAGAAAATAGAGTACCATTTATCAAGGGTTATTAAAATATAAAATTATAGATAAATATTTAAATAATGAAAATATATAGAATATTGCTCATACTACTATGTATTATATACTGTGCTGATAGTGCATTGGGTAACACATCATTATCTGATAGCCTAAATCTTGTTACAGAAATAGGTACAGGTATATTGCATGGCACAGTAGGTGAGTATGTATATTACAATAATAGGACCTTAAGTCAACTAAACTGGAATATCAATTATTTGTGGTATCACACTTTATCAATTGCCTTAAATTATAATTTCTTTTTTATTAAAATACAACTTCAGAATGGCATTAATACAGGCACAATAGGTACAATTGATGATTCTGATTGGGTAGATGACAACAATCCTACAATAAAAACACATTATTCAAAGCATGATAATTATTGTGAAAGATATAACTCATATAATGGTAATGTAGGATTTGATACAGATATTAATACTATTATACATTTTAAAGCATACGCTGGTTTTTTATATAGAACAATTAAAATGTCTGCCCGTGATGGGTATATTCAATATCCTCCGGGCTCACCAAAAGTCCCTGTGTATGGTGTTGGTATACTATATGAGCAACTATATTATATTCCCTACTTAGGGTTAACATCAGATATTAATATTACCGAAAAAATAAAAATTTCAGCAGGTTTAATGTTTAGCTTGTTTGCATTTGCAGAAGATGAAGATAATCATGTCCATCGCAATCCGGGGGATGATATAAATTTTTATGCTGACTATGATGGGATTATTTATTTAAATGCTCATGCAGGGTGCCAGTACATAGTTAATGAAACGATAGCAATCTCACTGAATATGTTTTATGAATATGTTCCAGAACAAAAAGGCGATACATATTATATCAATACATCAACGGGAATAAAGTCCCCGCTGTTAAAAAATGCAGCAGGATTGAAATATTCAGTATATTCTGTACAGATTTCGTTGGTATATAATCTGAAATTATAATATGGAATTCATGATGAATAATTAAAATACTTCTTCAATAGTTTTTAATTTTAAGGAAAGAGAGTGAATTGTAAACTTGCTTCGATATGTTAGTTAACCAGAAAAACTAAATTGTTTAAAGATTTAATATAGTTATTGAGGGAGGTTCAATAAATGGATAAAATAAAATACCGGAAACTCAATAAATACAAGTATCAACTGATGGAACATTATAATTATCAAACTAATATAATTCTTGATAATGATGCTTGTGTTCCTGATTTTGTGACATTGCGCAAAGATGGCTTGTTGGAAATATATAAAGGATATGCCTGGGATGGGCCAAGCGGCCCAACTATTGATACTAAGGATTTCATGCGTGGAAGCCTTGTTCACGATGCACTGTATCAATTGATACGGGAAGAAAAGATAGAAAGAAAATATAAAGAATATGCAGATAAGCTATTGCATGATATTTGCAGAAAGGATGGTATGAGCAGATTCAGGGCATGGTATGTGTACTGGGCAGTGAGGTTATTTGGAACAGCAAGGAAAGATCCTTATGATACAACTGGCGGTACTATTGAAGCACCCTAAATGGCTATTCTTTATACTTTATCACTTTGCCTTTAATATGGACGATATTCACTGTTCCAATTATCCAGTACTGTCGTTCAATCCACCAGGTTACATCAATAAGATCATCGCCGTTTTTTTGGTTAATAGCATCTGAGATAGCTCTGTCAAAGTTGGCCAGTGGTGTGACATTGAAAAACCACAGAAGATTAAAATTGCTAGTAAAGGATTGGGCCTGGCCAACAATTTCATACTGCAATGACTTTAGTGGGCGCACATGCGGTTCATATCCAGCTACATAGCGGGTGGTGATACAACCGGTGAAGGCCATTATACAAAATAAAGCAATGCACAGTAACTGTCGCATAGTTACCTCTTTTTTGGTGGTTCATTAAGTGTAGCTGGAGCTGTTTTGATTACCTGTCCTGTGACAATGACTTTTGTTACACTGAAAAGAACAAAGTAATAGTGTTTTTGGTACCAGCGGACGTTGATAAGTGCATCACCGTTTTTGGATGCAATTGCTTCATTAATAGCGTTATCCATATCGGGTCTACCTACTGACCATAAACCAAAAAGCGACCACGACCAGTCGCTACCTTGAGCCTGTCCTAGATTTTCAATGATAACTTTATTGTGCAATGGAGTAGATGAAGATGTCATACCCATTGGAGTAACACATCCATGTAAAAAAGCTATTCCTGTTATAATTATAGCTATGTGAAAAATATTTTTCATACAATAGCTCCCTTGGTAATTTATTATTCTTGAACCTCACCCATTCTTTTATAAGGTAAGGTTTATAATATATAATTTTCAAAATTTAACTTCAACACCAAAATTAGGAATAAAACTCAATCCTTCTTCAGATTTGAGTTTTGGATTATCATCGCCATACGGTTTATAATAATTCCATGCTAAATTATTTTTAGGCCTATAATTGTAAATGTTAATAACCTCAATATACCATGATACGTATCCCCACTCATGGTTAGTCTTGTGGCTGTAGCGCACATCTAAGCGATGTTCCCAGGGAAAGCGTTTGGAGTGAATACGGGAATTATCATATACAGGAACATATCTTCCAGATCCATCAGGGCTTTCATCAGAATCAATTACAGGTGTATACGGAAATCCACTATAAGCCTGGAATCGAGCACTGATAGTATGTTTACCCATAACATACCCTACAACCATTTTCAATGAATGAGGTTGTTCATATGAAAAGGTGAACCACTTATCAGCGTATGGATCTATTGATGCGCCGGTTTTAAATTTTGACTGTGTATATGTATAATCAATCCATCCAAATAAACCATCAGCATTTTCTTCTCTGTCAATTCGCAGTAACACTTCAAAGCCATAGGCTCTTTGCTGCCCGCAGCTTTTGCCTTCCTGAATTACATTGCCGTTACTGTCTTTTATAGGATCATCCTGGTACAGATCCTTAAAGTAATTATAAAATCCTTCAAGCTTAATTGTTATAAGCGATAGTTTCTGTTCAATGCTCACTGCATTGTGATAGGCTTTTTCTGGTTTATATTCATCACCTGCACCAGCAAGATTGGGGAGATAGTTAAAGAGATTAGAATTTGTCTGAATAAAACCTGAATATTTTCCTGTGGCATATGAAACAGTTGTATCAGTTGGGAATTCATAGCTTACCATAAAACGGGGATCTGCTGTTTGCTGTTTTGTCCGTGTGAGATAATCAGTGCGGCAGCCAGGTAAAAGGGTTAAGCCGCCAAACATCAATTTTTGTTCAATATACCCGCCAATCACATGATTATTAAATTTTTGTCCAAGTGGAACCTTTGTGAACAGGTCAGGATCACCAAAATCAGGGATATTATATAATGGAACGTTTGCAACCAGTGTATAGCCATCGTTAGTGAAATGGTACAGTGTGTATTCCAGTGCACCACGTAACTGGGCATGGTTTTTCCACCATTCTATTTTGATTTTTTCTTTGGCACCATAGATGTAGGGTTTTGCAATAATTTTAAGATCCTTTACCCAGTCAGCTGCATTGGCTGATGGAATATTGAGATAGTTATAACTATTAGTGAGTGAGCCAAACATCACAATAGTGTTTTCAAATGTGCTGGAAGGCTGCCAGCTGTAGTAAGCTCCCATTGCATGCGAACCTAAGTTATTTTTAAATTCAAATGATGCTAAGAGTGGGTCAACTTCTTCAGGGGGAGTTGATTCGTTGATAAATTTGATATAGTCATAGGCTCCGAAGAACAAGAGTGTAATGGATTGTGTTTTTGAAAAATAATATTTGCCTTTAAACTGATAATCCCAGTATTCCGGCACTGATTCTATTTCATCGCCAGTGAATAATTTATATATTGCGGGTATAAAAAGCGATAGATATGCATAGCGCCCTGATATTATCCAATACCCTTTATTTTCATCTTCTTTTGTTTCTTCATTGTATTGTTTTACTGGTGATTTAAGAAGAATATTTGATGAAATTAAACCAACGTCAGCAGAACCACCAAATTCATTTACTGTATCAAGCGAATTGATTGATATCACAGCGCCAATGGCATTTGCGTATGGTGAAGGGAAGCTTGATGAATACAGGTCAATCTGGTTCATTAAATCATTGTTAATAATGGAATGAATAGCACCAAAATGCTGTGGATTATAAATTGGGATATCATCAATAAAATAACCGTTGAAACGAGGGTCAGCTCCACGTATCACAAGTGGGCCAAAAAAACCACTTGTACGGATAACGCCTGGAAGCGAGGTGAGTGCATTGAGTGAATCACCAAATGATGCAGGTACTGCTTTTAATTCTTTTACTGTGAGTGTGTAGCGTGCAACTTTCTGTATATCACGTTCACCAGTTATTGTTAATGCTGCGCCTTTAATGGCAACAGGCTGCAGTACAATATCTTTTTGTATAAATCCATTTATACCAACGGGAAGCGTCAATGTTTTAAAGCCGGCAGATGAAATAATTAATGTGTAAGTGCCTGCTTGTTCCAATTGTATGCTATACGTGCCATCAGATTTTGTGTAGAATTTTTTTTTGATTTCCGGAATTGCTATGGTTGCAAATTCTACAGGTTTTTTAGTTGCCTGTGAATATATTGTTCCCTGTATTCCATACTGGAATTGTCCTTGGGCAAAAGTGCCTGTAACAGTAACTATCGCCCATAGTAATAACGTAGTGGTTAATGTTATTCGTGCCATATCTTATTCCAGTTTAAATTGCATTGGCAATTCCATCTTTATTGCAACACGCTGCCCATTGATAACGGGTGGTGTAAAGCGTGCCTGTGTAAGTATGGAATATGCTGCTTTTGAAAATTCTTTACTGAGTGCGCTGTATTGTTCAGGAGGCAAATCCTTTGATAAACGTATGGAAAGCACCTGTACGCCTGTAACTTTGCCATCAGGCGCAATAACTATCTCAACATTGACATTAGCTTCAACATTCTTTTCACGTGCACTTTGCGGATAAATTTTCTTAAGCCCACCAATTGGCCTTGGTGGCACAATGTTTGGATTAAAGGAGATGTCATACACCTCTGATTCATCAGAAAGCCCTACAGCCCTATCAGTTGCTGAAGCTATAGGCTGTCCTGTGGTGGTTGAAATATCCTTTGTGGTTATGCGTTTTGATTGTGCTGTAACTGTTTCAATGTTTATAAATTCAAGTGAGTCACTTACTTCAGGCATATCAGCTACATAAATTGGAGCAGTGAAGAAAAGAGTAAATCCGGCTATTAGTGTTGAAAGTATGAATGAAAAAATATAGGGATGATTCTGTTGGAATCTAACTATCCATTGTAATTTTAATTGCATTTTTCCTGGTGTTGAAGCCATTATTTTTCTTCCCGTGGTTGAGAAATAAATACAACATTTAGAAAATCGTATTGACGCAGCACATCAAGTACTGTGGCAACAACTGCGTATTGCAAATCCTTATCTGCGGTAATTGATACAATCCGGTCTTTTTCATTCTGTCGTATTGCAAGCTGGTCCTTAATATCCTCAAGTGATGACTGTTTGCCATCAAAATATAATGTGCCTTCCTTAGAAATAGAGATGTAAATACTGTCCTGCTCGGCACCTTGGGTAACAGCTTGTGGTAGCTCAACGGTAACTCCTTTTGGTGGCTCAGTAGAGGTTGTAGCCATAAAAAATACTAAAAGGAGCATTGCCATATCAGCTGCTGAAGCTCCCAGTGAAAAGGAACGAAGTTTTTTCAAAAAAGGTGTTGTAATCATGATTATCGCTCAGTATGCTTTAATGAAATTTTGGATAAACCACTTTCACGGATTGCGCTGAGAGTATCCACAAGACGCTCATACCTGATTTCAGGCTTCATATAAATAATTGCAACCGCTTCTTTTGTTTGAGATTTTCGCACAGCTAAATACTGTAACAGTTGGTTTCGTCCAAGAATTTTGCCATCAACAATAAATCCGTTATCCTGAGGATATATTTCTATAACTTGAGAAGTTTCTACTTTTACAGTACCTGCGCTTAATGAAGGAAGGCTTAAGAAAACTCCTTGTCGTATAATAAATGAAGCAGTGACAATAAAAAATATAAGCAGGTTAAACGATAAGTCAGCTATTGGCGTTGTATCAAATTCAATAAGGCGTGTTTGCGTTTGCCTTTGACGGTGTTTCCTAAACAACCAGTACATTATACACCTTCCAGTGTAGTATGGTTTTCAATCTGCGAATATCGTGGCAGTTGTTTGGTCTTTTGTATGATGAGCTCTGATGCTTTTGTGTAAACATTTTGCAATATGTGTATGAAGAAATGGTAGAATGCTAGTGTGGGAACAGCTATGGATAACCCACCGGCGGTAGTAATAAGAGCAATCTGTATGCCAACAGCAACAACCTTTGCATTAACTGTGGTTGCTGCTGCAATAGACGCAAATGCGGCAATCATTCCCTGAACAGTACCAAAGAATCCAATAATTGGTGATAAATTACCAACCGCATTAAGCAGCACCAGCCCCTTTTCAAGCTGATTATAATACAGTTGTATATTCTTTTCAAGGTCATCAATTGCTTCTTCACGGAATTTATATATATTCTGATTTAAGAGTGCGTTGATTTTATCTTCTATATGTGCTGTATCCCATATTTTGATTTTTAAATAAAATAGTGAACGTTCAATGATAATGGTTAATCCTACTATTCCTAAAAACAATATTGGCCACATCAAGATTCCGCCCTGTTTGAATGTAGTCCATAAGCTGGATGAATTGGGCGATAGTTCTTGAGCAAATAATGGTTGACTGCAAAGTAAAGTGCAGATAACAAATATTTTTTTCATAAAGTCCTCGTAAAAATTTTATAGATGTAGATGTGTTGATGAAAATAATTCAAATTTAAAACTATGTCAAACATTTTTATAAAAGATGCTGGGGGGCCAAATTACTTCTACTAGCTTTATAATATTAATTTTTAAGTAATATTGGGTGAGTAGATGCATATATTTGAATAATCATTTTTGTAAAATGAGCCAACAATGATATAATTATTAAAGTGAAAAAATATAATGAATAGTGAGAGTAAAAAAGCTAAAAAAAACAGCACACTACTTTAGAGTATGAAATGAAATGTAATTTAGTAAAGTACAAACAAGCTTATAAATAATGGTGAGCACACTACCATCGTAAGCTGATATTAAATTTTCTATTTCAGAGGATAATAATGAATGTTCTTATAACTGGTACTGCAGGCTTTATTGGTTATTTTACAGCATTACGATTCTTGCACGAGGGGTATAGAGTTGTTGGAATTGATAATATGAATTCCTATTACGATGTCTCATTAAAAGAAGCACGAAATGCACAATTGCAGCAAAACCCCAATTACACCTTCTATAAGTGCGATATAGCTGATTATGAGGAGCTATCGCACATATTTGAAAAACATTCTTTTGAATATGTGGTGCATCTGGCTGCACAGGCAGGAGTGCGCTATAGTTTAGATCATCCTTTTGAATACGTTCATAGCAATATAGTGGGTTTTATGAATATACTTGAGTGTTGCCGCCATAATCCAGTTAAACATCTTGTGTATGCGTCATCAAGTTCAGTGTATGGAATGAATTCGTGCGTCCCCTTTTCAGTGCATGACAATGTTGACCATCCTGTATCACTGTATGCGGCAACAAAGAAATCAAATGAGCTTTTTGCACACTGCTATTCGCATTTATATGACATTCCTTCCAGTGGGCTTCGATTTTTCACAGTGTATGGTCCATGGGGTAGGCCCGACATGGCGTATTTCAAATTCACAAAAGCTATTTTTGAAGACAAACCAATTGATGTATATAACTTTGGCGATATGGAACGCGACTTTACGTATATTGATGATATAGTAGAAGGTGTGTACAGAATTACTTTTAAAATCCCGCAAAGACAACAGGAGTTTGACACAATGCATCCTGATCCTGCATCAAGCAGTGCACCATACAGGATTTATAATATTGGCAACAACAGACCAGTGCAGTTAATGTATTTTATTGAGGTGCTGGAGCAAATAACAGGGAAAAAGGCCAAAATAAACTACCTGCCAATACAACCTGGTGATGTACTTACAACATTTGCTGATATTGATGAACTTACTCAGGCTGTAGGGTACAGACCAGTTACCACTATTGAAGAAGGGTTGCAAAAATTTGTGAAATGGTACAGAGAATATTATAATGTTTAATTGTCTTTTAGTGATTGGAGCAGCGTTTCAATAGTAGATTTATATGTCCCGTTAGTGTCATATTGCATTGATTTTTGTAAATATGTTTTTGCCATCACTGTATCATTAATTTGTATGTAGCATACAGATGCATTAATAAGTGCTGCTGCTTTGATTGAAGTATATTGATCCATTGTATATCGTTCAGTTGCCAGAAAGTAAAGTACAGCTTTTTTATAATCACCCATATGATAGAAATTTTTGCCAATGTAATAGTTGGCTATACCCTGAATGACCTGATTGTCAGTATTTTGCGCAATACACTCTTGAAAGGAATCAATAGATAAATCATAGAGCTTATCTTTATATGCAATATAGCTGGCATATAAAAGATTTTTATTTGTCAACATGATATTTTGTATTAAAGAATTCCAGAAATCACGATCTTCTTCAAGTATAGTTATTGAAGTTTGAGCAAATACTATATGTACTGTAACAAGAAATACGCTACAATATTTAAGGAATTTTTTCAACATGATGTATTATCCATCTCTCTGCCAATCTTGTTGGATAAGCTTATAATAGATATGTATCTTTTGCAAGTAAATTATTATAAATTATTACCCTCCCAAAATTGAATTATGTGGTTACTTGCATAATTTGATAAATAAAATGATTGATGATCATGCACCAATGAGGGGTTCTCTTTTTATAAGTATGTGTTTTATATTGGCTTTACCTACAGAAAAGTAAATCTGCTGTGATTCTAACAGTTTAAAATTATTCCACTGGGAAACTATGGTTTCGGGGTGTTGCTGCTCTTTAGTTTGTTGTTTGGGTTGTTTTATGGTATCCATGTTGTATTCCTTGATAATGGGTTTTTGAAATAGTATTTGTATAGCACAATTTTGTCTACACAAAAAAAATATAAAATTTAAAGCCAAAAATCTTTTTGTTTTTTTGTATTGACTTTTTAAAAAACCTTTTTAGTTTGACAACCGCATATATATTGTAAAAAATATGTCTATGCAACGTTACACAGCAGATTTTACATGGATGTTGCAGGGATTCAGCGCTATATATACTTCAGTTTGGTAATAACTTTCAATTTAAAAAAAGGAAACTATGTCAGGTATATCAAATAATAAGTTTGTAAGTTTGGCGATAGCTCCTGTAATAGTACTATTGTGTGTAATTACAGGCTATCCTTATAAGTTTGACTTTTTAACCGTAAATGATATTGTTAAGCAGATTAAAAAAGCTTTTTCTGATGTTGAGAGCTATCAGGCAAACTTTGTAATGACTTCTGACCGAATGGGTAAACGACAAAATCAGAGTGGCACAATCTGGTATATGGCACCACATTATCTACGTATTGATTTTGATACACCCTACGGACAAAAAATTGTTTCAGATGGCAAGCAGGTGTGGATATATATTCCATCAATCAATGTTGTTGCAGAACAGGATTTAAACAGTTCAATGTTTGCTATTGGAACAGGATCAGGCTTAAACAGGCTTTTCTCAAAATATCATTATAAATTTGATGGAAAAGAACAGCCACGAGTGGAAAATAACAATAAATATTATGTATTGTTTTTAAAACAGAAGGAAACGCGAAGCGGTTTCAGAACAATGAAACTATGGATAAATGAGCAGTATTTTATCACAAAAGCATCTGGCGAAACTGCAAATGGCAAAAATATTACTATTGAATTAAAAAATATTAATACTAAGGTAGACTTAAAAAAAGGTTTCTTTAAATTTGATCCTCCTTCAAACGCCAGAATAATTAAAAATCCCATGTTGGCAGAGGAATAGTGTATGGTGGCAGGAATAGGTGAAACATTACGCAATGCACGAGAAGCCAAACGGCTATCATTAAAAGATGTCTCAAAAGATACCAATATTGTTGTAAAATATCTGGAAGCACTTGAAAATGAGGATTTTGAAAAGTTTCCCAGTGAAACGTATTTACTTGGTTTTTTACGTTCATATGCTGAGTACCTGCGTCTTGACGCTGATGAGTTAATCCAGGCGTATAAAGGATATAAGATTGGAGAAAGCTCAACTCCACTGGAAGAGTTAACAAAACCAACAGGGTTGTCTATAGTAGCACAACTGAGGATGTATGTTGAACAATACCGAAATATTCTTTACATTGCCGGAATTGGCATTGCAGTGCTCATTGTGTTATCATTATTCATTAGCCTCATCACATCAGATGTACATGTAGGGAGTGATGATTCAATTAAGGCAATACAGGAAGAGTATTACCGCACGCAGGGTAAAAAAATTGCCATTAAAAATATCTGGCCATTACAGCTTACCAATGACAGTGGGATAGTGTTACTGTACAATGATGAAGCGTGTCAGTTTTTAGTAGAAAATAAAGAGATATTATTTCTACTAAGTGATATAAAGGATAATTCAGTTATAGTGGAATTTTTGCCGGATTCAAAAAAATATGTTCTTGAAATGGAAAAACCTGTAGTATGTAGCCCTATTGAATCATCAAGAAATATTGTCCTTACATTGAAAGGATTAACAGAAAACAGAGCTAAAATTAGAGTGCAATTGGCTGCAGCAGAAGTAAAACCTGATGAAGCTGTCAGTGTGGTAACACCTGTTACTCCGGGCACCGAAGTGGTAACGCATGATCAAAAAAACCTAAAAATAGTATTTGAAGCTGAATTTGTTCAGAAGACGTATTTTGAACTGTACTTAGATGGTAATGAGCGAGTGCGCGGTATGATGCCTTCAGGCACCAGAGAACGATGGGAAGCATCAGAATTCATACAAGTAAAGATTGGTAATGCTGGCGGGGTAAAGGTCAAGATTAATGGAACTGATTACACGTTTGGTTTGCCAGGACAGGTTGCAAATAAAGTAATTACCTGGCGAAAAGATCCACAGGATCCAAACAAATATAAACTAGAAGTAAAAGACTGGTGATGTGTTTTCACCATACGACATCTCTTACTATATTATTTCATTAGGCTGTCCCAAAAATGAAGTTGATTCGGAGCGGCTCAATGCTGACATGCACAATGCTGGCTTTGTTGAAGCTGGTGAAATTGATAGCGCGGATATAATATTTATCAATACATGTGGCTTTATTGAAGAAGCTAAAAAAGAATCCATTGCAACAATATTTGATGCATTAGATTATACACAGAATAAAAAAAGTAAATTTAAAAAAAGGGTAGTTGTACTGGGTTGTCTCACCCAGCGGTATAAAGAAGAAATAATTAAAGAAATACCTGAGATAGATCTGGTATGGGGTTTGTACGATAGCTCTTTAATTGATGAGATTGCTCGTTTATTTGACATTACACTGATACAAAGAGCTATCGCCTTTAAAAGAAAGCCACTCATTGAAAATTTACCGTATGCATATATCAAAATAGCTGAGGGATGTTCCAACTTTTGCAGCTACTGTGCTATTCCATTGATACGTGGTAATTTCAACGCGTTTCCACCATCTGCAATTTTGCAGGATGCAAAGGAAGCTTTAAGTCGTGGTGTAAAAGAGTTGATTATTGTGGCACAGGATACCGCAGTGTATAAATATAATGATATACAAATTGTGGATTTACTTAAAATGCTCAATGATCTGGAAGGTGATTTCTGGATACGGCTGATGTATTGCCATCCTGACCATATAAATGAAAGGCTGATAGAAGCACTGGCAACTGTGCCAAAGGTTGTGCATTACATTGATATTCCCTTCCAGCATGCAAGCAGAAAGATTTTGCAATCTATGAACAGGAAAGGAGATGCACAAACCTATTTATCACTGGTACAGAATTTGAGAAAAACAATACCGGATATTGCAATTAGATCAACATTTATGGTGGGTTTCCCTGGCGAAGATGAAAATGATTTTGCAATATTGAAAGACTTTGTTGCAGCAGCAAGTTTGGACCGTGTTGGTGTTTTTATATATTCCCCTGAAGAAGGTACAAAAGCATTTACAAAAGGAGATACAGTAAAAACTGCAATTAAGAAAAAAAGATATGCAGCATTAATGAAACTACAACAGCAAATATCAAAACAAAGATTGGAAAAAACTATAGGTGCAATCGTGCAGGTACTTGTTGAAGAAAAGGTTGACCAGCATAATTACATTGGAAGAACCCAATATGATGCACCTGAAATTGATGGTATTTTTTTCTTGACCGCACACAATGTGCATGTCAATGATATTGTGGCAGCAAAGATAACTGATACACTTGAATATGATCGTATAGGAGTAATGCTTTGAATATACCAAATTTGGTTACGTTATCACGCATAATACTGATACCGTTATTTTTATATTTAATCTTTACCCCAACCATGGAGCATAGGATTTGGGCTCTGATTATTTTTAGCTTAGCATCCCTTACTGACTTTTTAGATGGATGGATGGCACGCAAGTTGCGTCAGGAAACTGAAACTGGGAAGTTTTTAGACCCACTTGCTGACAAGTTTCTTGTTATTTCAGCACTCATAGCATTTTTGTTTTTAGATCCACTCATTCCATTGTGGATGGTGCTTGTTATCATTGGGCGAGACCTCTTAATAACATTGATGCGCTACTTAGCGATTAAAAAAGGTAGTACACTTAGAACAAGTAGGCTGGGGAAATTCAAAACAGCCTTCCAAATGATAGGTATAATTATAATAATAATGGTATTCATTGTCCGCAATTCCATTAAAAATGTACAACTTGAAATCAATCAGTTGAGTGCATTGAAGCTTGAAACTGTTGTAGAAATTATTAATTCCAACCTTGTACATAAATGGCTCATTGTATGCCCCTATCTCATCATGGCTGTGGTTACATTCCTCACAGCTTTATCAGGCTTGCGGTACATAGTGACTAACTGGCAATTATTTATACCTCCATATTCACAAAAGGAAAATAAATAAAATTAATATGAATTGGAAAGAATTTTTTTTTACAGGTTTTTTTACCGGTTACTTTCCTAAAGGTTCAGGTACTGTTGGGGCGCTATTGGCTCTGCTAATATATGTAATACTACATCAAATATGTGGACCGTATGGTACCATAGCTAATGTTATGCTTGTTGCTTTTATTACTTATCCGGCAATTAAGTTGGGTGATGATGCTGAAATTTATTTTGCTCAAAAAGACCCTCAGGAAGTTGTACTTGATGAAATGCTGGGTTTTTGGGTTACAATGTTGTTTCATCCATTTAGCCTTAGCTCTTCAGTGCTGGGATTTTTCTTTTTTAGGTTGTATGATATTATAAAACCATTTCCAATAAGTAGGTTGGAGCATTTACGTGGTGGATTAGGGATAATGATTGACGATATTATTGCTGGTGTATATGCTAATATCACTATTGCCATTATCATTGCTATTATAAAAGCTTTTGGGATTATACTTGTGTAAAGGGTAAAGGTGGTCGAAAAAATAATAGGCATACAATGAATCATGTTTTGAGGTATTTATGAATCGTATTTATATAGTCATTTGTATTTTAACTATAGCACTTATTCCTTTTTATAGTGTGCATGCTCAACAAACAATAGGCGATAGCTCACTTAAAAAAAATTACTGTATAGAATGCCATATTGCACTCAATGGCAAACCGCGGGCAGTAGTACTGGAATGGGAAAACAGTATTCATGCAAGAAAAAATCTTGAATGCCATATATGCCATGGTGGAAATCCACAAGTGAATGATGCCAAAGCAGCAAAGGATAAAAAAGCTAATTTTACAGGAAAGCCTAAAAAGAAAGATATACCTGAATTTTGCGGCAGGGAAGGATGCCATGACAAAGCACTGGCACAATTGAAGAAGGGACCACATTATGATTCGGTTATGAAAATAGGGAGCCCTAATTGTGTTGATTGCCATGGTGACCACAATATTCAGCAGTCCACGTATCATATTATTACTGATAAAACATGTTCAGGATGCCATAGCGTTGAATATTCCAGAGAACTGGTAAATTCAATTATATCAATTGAGAAAAATATAGAAGACATAGAACGATCGCTGGAATATATGAACGAACGAAATGTGGAAACCAAAGATATGACAGGACGTTATGTGGAACTAAAAAGTTATTTTCATCAGCTGGTACATGTTTTTTCAAAACAGGAAATAGATTTTACTAAAAAGTTAGTTGAAGTTGAAATTGAATATCTTGATAAACAGCTTAAAAGTAAAATAGCATCAGTTAAACGGCTTGATCTTATATATATTTTAACCAGTGCATTCAGCATTGGAATAATCATATCATTTACTGTTTACATTGCATTGATAAGAAGAAGGCGCGCAAAAGTACAAAAGAATTTCCAATCACGATAAATAATAAGAATTAGCAAATAAGGATATGTTAGAAAGTTATTTTGAAAAATTTAAACGTTGGTATCTTTTCAATACTGAAAAAATAAAGTATGTTGGCAAAAAAAATGAAAAGCATGCCTGTATACTGTGTGCAATACGTGACCATGCAAATGATGTTGAGAGCCTTGAAGTATATCGTACCGATACATTTATTGTTTCAGTTAATTTATACCCTTTTAATCCCGGGCACTGTATGATTTTCCCCATTAAGCATATTGACAAGCTTGAGGATCTTGGTATTGATGATGTTGTTGCATTGCATAGGTTAACAATAAAAACAATTAATATATTAAAAGAAGAATTTAACCCGTCAGGATTTAATGTTGGGTACAATCTTGGTTCATGGAGTGGGGCAAGTATAGCTCATATCCATTTACATGTTGTGCCGCGCTTCCCAAACGAACTGGGATTTCTTGATGTTATATCACATACGCGTGTAATGGTAGTGGATCCACATGATGTGTGTGAAAGACTAAAGAAAAGATTTAGCTTGGAATAAATATTTAGTGTTTTGCCGTTTCTTCAGCTTCAAAAAGCAATTCAATATCTTTTTTATTTAATTTTATAGTAAACGGTTCATTGCACATGGGACAGTTTCCCGTATTAATGCCGATTGAAAGTTCATTAATTTTTAATTGTAATTTTGAGCCGCATAACAGACAGGTAAAATCATTTGCACGCATTGGATGTGGCAGCATTAGTGGCCTCCTGGCACTATAGATGGTATTATGCATATATAAAAAATCTACCTTGAAAATATAAAATAGTTGTCAAGTATTTTATACAAATATACAATTAAAAACAATATCTTTGTTCTGATGAAACTGAGATTGAAAAAATGATATTGATGCCAATCACTGTTTTAAAAGAGATTTGCTTATGGTTGTGTGGTTCAAAAGCTATTCTATTTTCAGGTGTGCTACATACAACGTTTTAAAAGTCTAAAAGGGGGTATAATGTCAAAATTAAAAAAAATCAGCATACCATTACTTATTATAAGCAGTATTGTTGCAATAGTCATTATCTTTGATGGAGATATTATAAAGAAAATTTTTGTATTAAAACCAGTCCGAGTTGTTACTCAAAGTGAGATTACAAGAATGGAAGAGGAATTGTCTGAACTTACCTCAAAAAGTATTTCAAATCCTGAAGTGATAAATAAAATAGGGGTGTTGTACCAAAATTTAGGTGCAAAGTATAATGAACGGGAAGCATGGGACCCTGCAATAGATGCATTGCAAAAAGCTTTGGGATATGGAAGAAATAATCCCCTTGTCCATTATCAGTTAGCCATAGCATATGCTAACAGAGGATCACAGTTAGAGAATAAGGATGATATTGACAAAGCACACATTCACTATGAAAAAGCCTTACAAATGGACCCTAATTTTACTGAGGCTAAATACGGTTTGGCAATTCTTTTATTCTATGAAAAAGAAAACCGACAAAAAGCGGTACAACTGATGGAAGAGATAACAAAACAAAAGCCAACATTTTACAGGGCTCGATTTGCTCTGGGAAGATTTTATTATGAAAATAAAGACCTTAACAGGTCACTATCGGTTTACCAAGATCTTTATACTGACCTTGAAAAGCTGGATTCACCACTGGCAAAGGAATATAAACAGGCATGTAAAGAAAATATTCAACGAATAACTGCTGAATTAGCACGGTGATTCAATTATGGACAAAAAAATTTATGCTGTTGCTGTGTCACTTATGAGTTCTGGCTTGTGGCATTTCTATGCAAAGTATCAGCCCGAAATAATCTACAATGAATGTGTTTCTGCTCATGAACAAAAAGTTCAGGAGTATTATTCACAATGGTATAGCAAGAGCCCGCTTGAAGAAGCACAAACAATTGTTGAATTGTGCAACAAAATGAATGTGAAAATGATTACTTATTGGGATGATGAATACCCATGTTTGCTAAAGGAAATTGTTTATCCTCCAGCTGTGTTATATCTCAGAGGTATTATGCCAAAAAACATGTGTCTTGCAATTGTTGGCACCAGAAATGAAGATACACTCTCTGGTTCAATTGCTGAACGGCTTTCTGGTATTTTGGCTAAATATGGTATAACTATAGTCAGTGGTCTTGCAATTGGAATTGATCGCAGAGCTCATATAGGGGCTCTAAAGTCTGGTGGTTCTACCATTGGAGTTATGGCCAATGGCATAGATATGTTATACCCTTCAAGTAACCGTGATGTCTATACTGATATTATAAACTCGGGCAACGGATGTGTGTTATCTGAATACCCACCGAAAGCACGAATAAGCAAGTGGACATTTGTAAGAAGAAACAGAATTGTCAGCGGATTATCACAAGGTGTTATAGTAATTAAAGCTGGCGAAAAAAGTGGGGCACTGATTACAGCACGCTATGCTCTTGAACAAAACAGAGAATTGTTTGTGTGTCCAGGCCATTCCTTTGATGAAGGATATAAGGGGTGCTACATGCTATTGAAAGAAGGAGCACACCCTGTGTATAACGAACAGGATATTTTTGAAGTTCTTAACGTTGATAAAATTAATATTGAGCCAACACTTTTTCAAAACAATCAATACAGGCACGTTACAACAAACGTAAATCTTGCAGTGTATAACGATGATGATATTGTAAAAACGTTGCAACATGGTTCATTGGATGTTGATTCGTTAATCAGGGCTGTTGGCAAAAGCAGTGGTGAGGTGCTTGAAAAATTAACCACAATGGAATTAGAAGGAATTATTACCAGGCAGGGAAATATTATATCATTAAACAAATGAAGGTTGCATGATAGTTAAAAGAGTGCTTATTATTATGTTAGCTATGTTATGGTGTATAAGCTTTATACAGATTTTTTCTGTGCCACCATATATTGGCGATATATTTGGTATATATAAATCGGGTTATTTTAAAGAACTTGAAAGAAATATGTATATTATTACCGATAGTTTTTTGCACATTAAGACAATGTCAAAAGCTGAGTATGCCTGGATATACCTTAAAGATTTGCAGAAGCGTTTTGGTATAAACATTCACGTGTATGATTCCATGGGAAATTTAATACAAGCTCCTGGCATGTCGGAGATAGTTAATAATAGGGATGTCTTGAATGTGATAAATGATATAAAGCCCCAGCCAAAGTTTGCTGTACACGGACGTATGTACAATGGAGTTATACCTGTATACAGGAAAACAGAATGTAATTTTTGCCATCAGCCTTCTCGTAAACCAGTGTTAGGCGTAATTGAATTTGCAATCCCGTTTGATGGTTATATTTACTATACCTCAGAGCGAACAATATTATTTATTATTATTACATTTGCTATCAGCGTTTTATTGTTTGTGGTTATACGGTGGAATCCATATAAGGATATTAATGAACTGTTTGACAAATAGTGAAAGGTATTAATATTCATACGATATTTCAGGGTTAATGGTGATAGTGGATATACTATTCAGTAACTATCGCATAAAAATTAGCATATAAGGAAATAGCCATGGCTGAACATAGAAAAACACTTGTGATTGTTGAGTCACCAACAAAAGCAAAAACAATAAATAAATATTTGGGGAAAGATTACATCATTGCGTCGTCAATGGGGCATATCATTGATTTGCCAAAATCACGGTTGGCTGTTGATGTGAATAATGATTTTAAGCCTGAATATATCCCTATACGAGGGAAGGCAAAAATAATAAATGATTTAAAAAAGAAAGCTTTTGAAGCTAAAAATGTTTTACTGGCAACTGACCCTGACCGTGAAGGCGAAGCAATATCGTGGCATCTTGCAAATGTTTTGAAAGATAAAAATAATGATATCAAACGCATTGAATTTCATGAGATAACCGAAGATGCAATTAAAGAAGCAGTGAAGAATGCCCGGGACATTAACATGGATTTAGTCAATGCACAGCAGGCACGACGAATCCTTGACAGGCTTGTTGGATATTATTTAAGCCCAATATTGTGGAAGAAAGTTAAAAAGGGGTTATCTGCAGGAAGAGTACAGTCGGTTGCATTGCGGGTTATTTGCGAGCGCGAAAAGGAAATAGAAAACTTTATTCCACAAGAGTATTGGACGCTTGATGCCTTATTTGAACATCAAAAGCAGGAATTTACTGCAACACTGGTATCGGAAAATGGGAAAAAAATTGAATTAAAAACAAAAAATGATGTTGATAGGGTGCTCTCGCTCATAGAGGGAAAACCATTTACAGTTATTAATGTTGAACAAAAAGAAAGACGAAGAAAACCACAGCCACCGTATATCACCAGCAAATTGCAGCAGGATGCTGCCAGGCGATTAGGATTTTCCACTAGTAAAACCATGATGGTGGCACAGCAATTGTACGAAGGAGTAAACATTTCCGGTGAAGGGCAGGTTGGTTTGATTACCTATATGCGTACTGATTCTACGCGAATTGCACCTGCTGCATTAGCATCAGTGAGGGAATATTTAAATAAAAATTTTACCAAAGAGTATATACCAGAAACGCCTAACTCATATCCAAATAAAAAAGGTGCACAGGATGCACATGAAGCAATACGGCCAACAAATGTGTTCAGGACTCCTGAATCAATTAAAAATGATCTAACTCCTGATCAATATAAATTATATTCGTTGATATGGAGGCGCTTTGTTTCGTCGCAAATGACGCCCGAGGTTTCACAAGTGGTTACTGTAACACTGAAAGTTGAAGATTTTGAATTCAGAGCAACCGGTAGCAGAGTATTATTTAATGGATTTACAGCAATAGAAAAAGAAGAAAGTGCCGAAAAGAAATTATTGCCACAACTAGAAACAGGCCTGGTTCTTATGCCAAAAGCATTTGATCCACAGCAACATTTCACTTCACCACCTCCACGCTACAATGAAGCGTCGTTGGTTAAATTTTTGGAAGAATCAGGGATTGGCCGTCCTTCAACATACGCACCTACTATCAATACGTTGTTCAAGCGTTATTATGTTGTAAAACGTGGGAAACAGTTAGTGCCAACGGTATTGGGCAGGTTGGTAAATGACATTATGGTTTCGTATTTTGAATCGCTTATTAATATTGATTTTACTGCACAGATGGAAGAAAAGCTTGATTTAATTGAGGAAGCAAAGAATGATTGGGTTAGCATGATAAAGGAATTTTACGAACCTTTCAAGTCAACAGTTCATCATGCCGAAGAACATATTGA
This sequence comes from Spirochaetota bacterium, assembly GCA_026414805.1. Classification (NCBI taxonomy): domain Bacteria; kingdom Pseudomonadati; phylum Spirochaetota; species Spirochaetota bacterium. The sequence goes on from JAOAIH010000026.1 coordinate 30,253, forward strand.
GGATATGAAAAATATTTTAGATGAAGAAACAGACCTGTTGTGCGAAAAATGCGGCAGCAAAATGGTAAAGCGTTTGGGGAAATTTGGCTTTTTCCTTGCTTGTTCTGCATTTCCAAAATGTTCAAATGCAAAACCATTGCCACTTGGCAAATGCCCCAAATGCGGTGGTGATATTATTAAACGCACCTCAAAACGACGTGGATCATTTTTTGCCTGCAACAGGTATCCTGAATGTGATTTTGCCACCCGCGAGCAAGCGTCAGAACATGCATGTCCAAAATGCGGTAGTCTGCTTTTTATCCGTAAGATAAAGAAAAAAGGTGAGATGCTTGTATGCTTAAATGAGCAATGTGGGTATACGGTTACACTTCTGGATGAAGATAAAACGGATGCTGAAGTACAAGTAAGCTAAACAGTATGGACCACTATATTGATAAATTCATTCAATATCTTATTGCCGAAAAAAATGCTTCGCCTTTGACTGTTGAATCGTATGGCAAGGATTTGCATCAGTTTGTACATTTTCTGGAAAGCAATGGGCAATGCCCGGTAACTATCGCCACAATAACAACTGAAACAATCCGTGATTTTATTGATTATTGCTTTGAATTGGGAAATGAACTATCTACAATTGAGCGCAAAGTTGCAACATTAAAATCGTTTTTTAAATACCTTGAGTTCCATAATTATATTGAACATAACCCAGCTCGCCAGATTCATTATTCAAAACACAGTAAATTCCTTCCCACTTTTTTAACCTTTGATCAGATACAGAAACTGACATCATTTGAATGCAAAAGCTTTAGTGACTATCGTGATAAAGCACTGCTTGAAGTTTTTTACTCAACAGGTGCACGTGTTTCGGAAATTGCTAATGCTGATGTTGAAGATTGTGATTGTGTGTCTAAAAGATTGAAAGTGATGGGGAAAGGTTCAAAGGAAAGAATTGTTTTTTTGAATGATACTGCAATTGTGTCATTGCAGAAATATTTTGACGAACGCAGAAAAAAGTTTGGTACAATAACCCAACCGCTCTTTGTAAATAATAATGGCAAACGATTGACAACTAGAGGTATTTTTTATATTATTGATAAAAGAGCTAACCAGGCGCATTTGTGGAAATCAGTAACACCTCATGTGTTGCGTCACAGTTTTGCAACTGAGTTGCTCAACAGGGGTGCAGACATTAAAGCTGTGCAGGATATGTTGGGGCATGAGAGTATTTCTACAACACAGAAATATACTCACACTACAACACAGCGATTAAAAGAATTATACATGAAGTACCATCCCCATGCACACAGGAGAAATGATAATGAGTAGTACATCAATCCACGGTACCACGGTACTTGCAATTAAAAAAGATAATGCATTTGCTATGGGATGTGACGGGCAGGTTACTCTTGGAGAAACAGTAATAAAAAGTAGAGCAGTGAAACTACGAAAGGTATATAACGATACAATACTTACCGGTTTTGCGGGCTCAGTAGCCGATGCGCTTACGCTGTTTGAACGGCTTGAGCAAAAGCTTGAATCGTATTCGGGTAATATTCCGCGCTCGGTTGTGGAGCTTGCACGCGACTGGAGGTTGGACAGAGCTTTGCGCCGGCTTGAAGCTGTGCTTATTGTTGGCAACATACAGCATCTATATTTAATAAGTGGCAATGGTGAAATTATTGAACCAGATGACGGCATAATTGGTATTGGTTCGGGTGGAAGTTATGCGATAGCTGCTGCACGAGCGCTTGTGCGCAATACCACATTAAGTGCATACGAAATAGTAAAACAATCATTGCTTATTGCATCTGAGATTTGCATTTATTCAAATAGTGCTATCACAATTGAGGAGATAAAAGCATAATGGGTGATATACAAATACAGTTTACTGAAGATAGCGATCTTACGCCACGGCAAATAGTCAGTGAGCTTGATAAATACATTATAGGGCAAAAAGATGCAAAAAAATGTGTGGCGATAGCTCTAAGGAACAGAAGTCGCAGGAAAAAATTGGACCCTGAGCTTCAAGAAGAAATTGCACCAAAAAACATCATCATGATAGGGCCCACTGGTGTTGGTAAAACTGAAATTGCACGACGATTGTCACGGCTGGTAAATGCACCATTTATAAAAGTTGAAATTACAAAATACACTGAAGTTGGATATGTGGGTAGAGATGTTGAATCTATGATACGTGATTTAACATCTATAGCTGTAAACATGGTGAAAAAAGAATACAGTGCCATGGTAGAAGAAAAAGCGTTGAAGAATGCGTATGAAAAAATTGTAGATATAATCATTCCCAAAAAGGGATTTGAATTTGATGAACGGCAGATTTCAGGTTTTCATGCTGACAGGGAATCTATCTTTGAGTCTGATACATTGTATGAGCAAATGCGCGCACAATATATGGAAGATTTAAAAAGCGGTAAACTTGATGATCTTGAAATTGAATATGAAGCAGAAGCACCTAATGTAATTCCGGTAATGTCTATTATGGGGGGCTCAGGGTTTGAAGATATTGACCTGCAGATTCAATCAATGCTTGGCGATTTGATGCCCAAAAAATCGAAGCGCAAAAAAAGCACAGTAAAGGATGCACTGCGTATATTCATTGCCGAAGAAACAGAAAAGCTTATTGATATGGAAAAAGTGACTAATGAGGCAATCCGTCGTGTTGAGGATATGGGAATAGTATTTATTGATGAAATAGATAAAATTGCTGGTGCTGAATCAAAAACAGGACCCGATGTATCGCGCCAGGGAGTGCAACGAGATTTGCTGCCTATTGTTGAGGGAACAACCGTCAATACAAAATACGGGCCGGTAAAAACAAATCATATATTGTTTATTGCTGCTGGTGCGTTCAATATTTCAAAGCCTTCAGACCTTATACCCGAACTTCAGGGAAGGTTCCCAATTCGCGTGGAATTGTCTTCGTTAACCGAAGAGGATTTCAGGAAGATACTCACAGTGCCAAAAAATTCACTCACACTGCAGTACAAAGAGCTGCTTAAAACTGAAGGCGTTACAATAGAATTTACTGATGATGGCATTGCCGAGATAGCAAAGACAGCACAGTTGCTTAATGAGGAACATGAAAACATAGGTGCCCGCAGGTTACACACAATTATGGAAAAGCTACTTGAAGATATACTCTTTGATGCCCCGGATTTAGATGATGCTCATAAAAACTTTGTCATCAATGCTGAATTTGTAAAAGCCAAGTTAGGACCTACACTAAAGAATAAGGATTTATCACGGTATATTTTGTAGTTATGGGTTTGTGTAAAATACATTGCCACCCCTTACAAGATACCATGATAGTGCAATATCAGATTACTTAGTGGACAATTTTATAATTAAAAAAGAACTTCCACACATTTGTTAAAAACACACTCAAATAATATTTTGAATAATGAGCATGTCCAGGGTGGGTTTAAGTAATTTCATAATTAATTATTGACATTTTTATATAATATGTTATTATATACAAAATTGTAATGAAAAAATAAAAATAGTACTATTGGGTTTGCAAATACACTGAACACATAGATGCAACATATGCAGTGTGACTGTCAATATCTTGAAAAAAAATCTGATATCTTTATATATAGAATGCTCACAATTGTTTTATATCGATTGGTGATTCATTAATGTAGTAAAAAAATTACAGGTGGGACACTATACGTCCCACCTGCTTTTTATATTATAAACATAGATAAAATATAAGGAGTTTGATGATGAGGTTTGCTGCATTCCTTGAATTTGAGAATGAACACGTACATATACCGCCATGGTACCGAATAGCTTTTGCATCGTTGTTAAAAGAGGCTTTGCGCAATGGCGATAACACTGGTATGCTTTATTCATATTATTATGGTAATGATAAAAGGAATGTTCCAAAACCTTTTACTTTTTCAGTCAAGTTACATGTGGAAAAGGTATTACAGGATTCTATACATAAATTACAGGTTGGCAAATTTGCAGCATTGTATGTTTCAAGCAATAATTATGAATTCATAATTGCTTTGTATAATGGATTGCAAAAATTGAAAAAATATAATATCTATGGTTGCCCATTTTCAATTACACGATTTTCATTGCTTCCCAAAAGAGAATGTGGTTCAAAAGAGGTATTTTCTATTTTTTCGCCAATTGTAGTGCGTCGTGTAAGCGATGATAAAAAAGGAATAGGGTATGCTCACGTTAATGATGAAGATTTTATAAAAATGCTCAAGTACAGTATAGTAAGCCAGTGTAAGTTTCTGGGCGATAGTTACTGTGTAATGCCTGATGATATTATGATAAATACCAACGCAGCGTTCCCAGTTAAAATTCCTCATTATAATAAAATGAATCCAGACAAACCTGAAATAATTGTAGCCACAGATGGAACAATAGAGATAGAGGCACCAAAGGAAGTAGTGCAACTATTATATGATAATGGCATAGGCGCCCGACGCAGTCAAGGCTTTGGCATGCTGGAGGTGGCGGGATGAAGAGTATTAAGTTTTCTCCGTGGGAGAGGTTGTGTAATGTGGTTTTCAAGTTTTTCAACAAGGTGGGGGTAAAACATGTGTTTAAATAAGAATGAATATGCCATTTATCCATCAAACTGGCTTATGAGGGCTGGTATTGTTGGATTTTTAAGAATTTTTAAAAATAATGGTAATAATACAAATTTAATAAATAATGATGGTAATCTGGAACTTGGTAACAATGAAATAGAAATGTTTTTTGAAAGATATGCTTCATTTTTGAGCGAAGAAAATTTATATGGAACAATTAAAGAATTCTATAACAATTCATTTTTAGCTCAAGTTTGGCAAAAAGACATGAAAAGTACTTTGAGAGAGGTTGCTTTAGTTTTAGAGAATAATAACAACAATGACAATGACATAAAAACTTACGTTGGCTATGCTTCGGATAAAAAAATTAATAATCAAGAAACCTTACTCACTAAATTAAATAAAATTTTAAAAAAACTTAAAAAAGATGAATTAAGTCACAATAAGTTTTTAAAATATCAAGAAATCAGTGATGCTAATTGTATATTTGAATCAATTAATAACTCTCAAGAAAACATGATAATAATTAATGGTATCGCTGATAAAAAAGGTAAAATTACTGACCAAGAAAAAGCAAAGTTGGATCAAATGCAATTTAATACAAATGATAAAACAAAAAGTTTTTTTGATTTAATTAACGATTTAAATAACATTTTGAATAAAAATGATACATTAAAAGAATATTTAAAAAATATAATTCAAAATTATTTTTCAGAATCAAGCAAGATCGATGATGAAAAACTTATTTGTACTTTTTGTAATGAAAGAAAAGCAATTAAAAGAAATAAGGAGTATATCATACTAGATGAAGTGCACTTTACTCCTTTAGGGGCAAGCCCTTCTAATTTAGCAAATTTTTTCTGGGAAGGGAAACCAAATCTATTTATGTGTCTTCCCTGTGAATTAATAATTTACTGTGTTGCCTTTGGGTTTACGAAGTTCAATGGTAAATATTACTTTATTGATGCACCTGTAGATATTCAGGAAATAAAAGAAATAAATGATATATGGAAAGACTGGTTAAATTCCAATTCCAGTGAGGCAACTTTAAAGAATTCATTTATAGAAATATTGAAAAAAACTGAAAAAATGAAAGCAAAATGGAGCCTGCAAAATATTTCGATTATAGAAATAAATCCAGTATCTCCAAATACAAGTAATATTTATAACCTATCGATATCTCCCGAGATTGCTTATGCAATTAGAAAACGAATTCAAAGTTATCCTTACTCTTTAAAAAAGATATATGATATATTTATTGAAAATTTATATTCTCAAAAGCCATTATATGATTTAGTTGGGCATTTATTATATGGTTACTTATCAAAAGATAAACTAAAGAATATAGATCAGACTAAATTAGAAAAGTCATCAATAGGAAGACTTATATTAAATGGAAATAAGTTATCTAACATGAAAGATGTATTATTTTTTTTAAAATTTCAGAAGGAGGTAGAAGATTATGGAAAATAACATTGATAATGCTTTTAAAGAGGGAAAAACCATTAAAAATCTTCTTTTGGGTCTTCAAGGAGAATCTGCAAAGAAAACTATACAACGATTTTCCTATCGTTTCTTAGAAGGGCTGAAAAGCGCGATCAAGCAAGCCTTACCAGAGACATTATCACCTTGTATATGAATTTCGATGGAAGAAGTATACCATCGTTTTTTGTGGAGGTGCTTAAAGATTTTAATTCACTGAGTCAGATTGGCTATGCATTTTTACTTGGTCTTAATTCATATACAGGTAATGATCAAATTATAGCTTCTAGTTCTGAAAATGAAGAGCTATCGCAAGAAGAAAATCTAAATAATGAGGAGGAATAAAATGAAAGCTATAACCTTTACTATTGTTACACATAAGGCTCAAAGCCTTAACTATGGAGAGACAATAGGCAATGTTTCAACTTTAAAAAAACTTACAATTGGTAATGACACGCCGAGAAGACTTATTACCTATGTTTCTGATAAAGCTTTAAAATATGATATTAAAAAAAGAGGTAGAGAGAGTTTCGATTGGAGATTAATGGACAATAACGTATCAGAAATAATAAAAGGATGTGTTGAAAATATTCAAAATGGTAAAGGCGAGTTTAATTATCAAAAATTTTATGAAGAAATGGTAAAAAATTATGAAGAATTTGATTTATTTGGTGGAATGTTTGCAGACATAGGCGGTGTTTATAGTGATAAAAAGAAGAAAAAAATAGAAATTAATAATGTAAAAGTAGAGGTTGATATTGATACAACAAAACTTCAACGTACTGCTCCAGTAAGGGTAACAAATGCTTATTCAATATCAGAATTTGTGTATGATAGTAATCTATTGCATGACATTGATGCATATAATAGGTATATCCAATTTACAG
>JAOAIH010000027.1 GCA_026414805.1 Spirochaetota bacterium
CGGCAATAGTTAGAGTCATAATATTAATACCTTCATCTGCTAGAACTTTTAGTGCGTTCTGAAGATGCCCAGGTTTATTTTCTAAAAAAAGTGACAGCTGAGTTACATTCATTGTTTTCCTCCATCCCATTATAAATTATATTAGTTGCCGCTTATCAATCACACGTTTTGCCTTGCCTTCACTGCGCTGCAATGTACTTGGCTCAACAAGCGTAATCTTTGCACTTATTCCAAGAGCACTTCGTATACGCTGTTCAATACGTTCAGCAAGCCCCTTTAAGGCACCAAGCTCATCGGTGAATATCTTTTCATTGACCTCAACCATTATTTCAACATCATCAAGAGCCCCCTTGCGGTCAACAATAATCTGATAATGCGGTTCTGTACCTTCTATTTCCATCAGTACTGCTTCTATTTGCATAGGGAATACATTGACACCGCGAATAATAAGCATGTCATCACTTCGACCAGTAACTTTTTCCATCTTAATCAACGTTCGCCCACATTTGCACGCATCTCGATAAATTCGTGTGATATCTCTTGATCGGTACCGTATTACTGGGCATGCTTCTTTTGTCAGGGATGTATAGACTATTTCGCCTTTTTCACCTTCTGGCAACACCTCTCCTGATTCAGGGTCTATCACCTCAACATAAAAATGGTCTTCAAACACATGCAATCCGGACTTCTGGCTGCATTCACATGACACGCCGGGGCCAATCACCTCGCTTAATCCATAGATATCATATGCATCAATACCCATACGGGTTTCAATCTCTTTGCGCATGCTTTCCGTCCATGGCTCTGCGCCAAAAATGCCAGCTTTTAACTTTGTTTTCTTAAAATCATATTCAGGCATTTTCTTTTCAACAAAATCAGCCATATTTATGGCATATGATGGCGTACAGGCTAACATTGTGGTTCCAAAATCTTTTATCAACATCAGCTGTCGCTCAGTATTGCCACCCGAAATTGGTATAACCGTTGCACCTAACTTTTCAGCACCATAGTGTACCCCCAACCCTCCTGTGAAAAGACCATAGCCATACGCTACCTGGATTATATCCTTTTCGGTACCTCCTGCTGCTGCAATAGTACGCGCCATAACTTCAGCCCATACTTCAATATCGTTTTTTGTGTACCCAACAACAGTAGCATTTCCTGTTGTCCCTGATGAGGAATGTATACGAATAACCTTCTCCATTGGTACAGCAAAAAGCCCAAATGGGTAGTTATCGCGCATTGCCTGTTTCATCAAAAACGGTACATGCTTTAAATCATCAAGAGAAGAAAATTTGTCAGGATTAAACTTTGCTTTGTCAAATGACTGGCGATAATATGGTACATTATTATACGCATGTTTAAGCGACCACTTTAAACGCTCAAGCTGTAGTTCTTTCAATTTTTTAATATCCATTGCTTCATATTGTTTATTAAACATTGCCTGCTCCTTTTTTATGGCTATTTATTTTTTACATCCAAGAAAGTAAAATGTATTTATGTTTATTAAAATTGTCAATAACCTTGCAATTGCAAGGAAAAAATTTTAAAATTTAATTGAGTTTTTTATTATACCATTTGTATACTTGAACAATTCATGCACGGTAATTTTAATTCATCTTTTAGGGCGATAGTTACTGTTACAAGATGCATGCATACAAATATATTTATGGTTAAGATTATTCTAACACATTTGATTGCAATTACAGTGAGGAGATTACGCCATGAAATTCCGTATACTATCAGTAATTGTTTCACTTTTTATTTTTGCTGGATTATTGCATGCTGATGATTACCTTGAAATGCTGAAAAATGGCACCTGGGAACAGCGAATTACCGCGATGTATACCCTAGGTTACTCAGGGAATAAAAAGGCTTTTTGGTATCTTGTTAAGTATCTTGACCAATCATTCCAATCGGATAATCAGAGTCTTGCTGTAAGGGTACGACAAGCAGCTGCTATTTCCCTTGGAAGGCTTAAGGATGATAGGGCAATTCCCTACTTAGTTGATCGATATAAAAAAGAAGAAAATACCGAAGTAAAACGCGCAATTCTTTTTGCACTTCGTTTTTTCAAGCCAACACCTGAAGCAATAGCAGTAGTCAAGCAGGGCCTGGCTGATTCCAATAAGGATATTAAATGGGAAGCACTCATGGCATCCTGTGCATATTGCGACAGTTCCCTATCAGGGGAGATTGGTCAACTTGCACAAAGCGATGACCCAGAAATTAAAGTAATTACTGCATATATTCAGTATATGCTAAACCAAAACAAACAAGAGAACGAATCAATTATGCGAAAGTCATTAACACATAAACAGCCACTGGTGCGTTACTGGGCATCGCATTTTCTTACCAAATCAGTTGGCACTGCCGCACTTGAGGATATCATGAAAGCACTGGAGATAGAATCTGTGTGGTGGGTTGCAAACGAAATGGAAAACAGCATCTATATACTTGCTCGTAAAAAGTTTAATGATGAGATGGTGGAACAACTTGGATCTTTCAGATTTGTTGTAGATAAAAAAGAAAAACAAGAACAACAAAAGTAATAGAAGCTGGAATAAAAGCAGTTGTTACGTTTATCGCATGAGCATTTGATTAAAACATTTTCTCATATATAACAATAACGCTACATACCGTGTCACTCTTGCTCAATGAACAATACAAAATTTGAATTTAAAATGCCATTTTAAAGCAATACCAATTATTCAACTTACTTATCAATTTCTAAAAGAAAATTTAAATGCATATTTCCCAACAATATTTTCAATTGGGATTGTCCCAAATAGCCTGCTATCGTCTGGCTGGTCCCAGTTGTCATTCAATACAAATATATGCCCATCAGGAATTGTTATTGCATTCATGTTATCCCTGCTTACAAAACGCGAGGGGAAAAACCTTGTATCAGTGCTTTTAATTTTCCATCTTGCTGTTGCTTTAATGCCATTTATATACAGCTGTTTATTTATAATTTCAACAGTTTCACCCGATTTTGCAACTACTCTGCTTACTAGATTACCCGCATGAGGGCTTTTATAAAGAACTATAGAACCTGATTCAATTCTTTTAGTTTTATAAAACCATACGTAGTCAGTAATCTGTAGCGAAGGTTCCATTAGACTATTACTGATTTTTACAGGAACAAAAAAAAGTCTAATGACAATAAACCCTATTATAACTCCCAGCACCACAAACAGGATTTTTGCATAGATAGTAAATGAATTTTTCTGATCTATCATACGTTGAGCTTTGTTGCATAGTAATTATAGAGATTCAAGAGCTTTTTTAAACTGAGGTATGGATTTTTCAATCACCTTTTCAGGCACACAGAAAGCCAGCCTGAAATATCCAGGCCCACCAAATCCAACACCTGGAACTGCCAGTATATTGAAATTAAGTAGATGCTTCACAAACACTACATCATCTTCCAGAGGTGATTTACAGAACACATAGAATGCTCCTTTGGGTTTAATAAATGAATACCCTGCTTTTTGTAACCCCTCACAAATCATATCACGCCGTGTAGAATATGCTTTTACGTCAACGATATCAAAAGCAATTTTTTCTATCACACGTTGCATGAGTGCCGGAGCATTCACAAATCCAAGTATTCTGTTACATAATATTAGTCCTGCCATAACTATATCAGCTTCGGGCATAGATGGATTTATCGCAACATACCCTATCCGCTCACCTGGTAGCGACAATGTCTTTGAAAATGATGAGACCACGATTGAATGCGCATAATGAGACAGAATGCTTGGCACATCAGTATTATCATAGACTAACTCCCGGTAGGGCTCGTCCGAAAGTAGATAAATTGGTTTGCCATATTTTTCTGAATAGCGTTGAAGCAACGCGGCCAGCTTTGTTATATCTTCATGTGAATATATTACTCCGGTTGGATTATTAGGAGAATTTATGAGTACTGCCCGTGTTTTTTCATTGATTGCCTTTTCTATTGCATCAATATCCAGTGTAAAATCAGATTTGGTTGGAACAAGGTTAATAACACCATTATGATTAGCTACATAAAACCCATACTCCACAAAATATGGTTTAGGCACTATTACCGCTTCGCCAGGATTTAATATTGTCTTCAATGCAACATTGAGGCCTCCAGCTGCACCACAGGTAAGTATAACATAATCGCCACTGATATCTATGGAATGGTCCTTAGCAACTTTTTTTGCAATGCTTGATCGTGTCGAAGCAAATCCTGCATTTGGCATATACCCATGCGCCTTTGGTTCCGGTTGCGATGCTAAAGTTTGTAATGTGGTGAAAAATGATTGAGGTGGTGTAACGTCTGGATTTCCTAAACTAAAATCAAATACATTCTCTTCGCCAAATTGTGCTTTAAGACGAGCCCCCTCTTCAAACATTTTTCTTATCCATGAGGACCGCGTCATAGCTTCAGCAATATAGGTAGCAACCGACATGATAACCTCTCAAAATAATTAATAATGAACTTTAATAAATTGTACTGAAGAATATTACAGCATGCAATATTTTTATCAAGTGTTTTTTATCTTGGATACATATAAAAACAAGCAAATTAATTTTTTCCATGCTTATTATTCATTCCTTTTTTTGTTCACATAAATATTAATTAGCAAAGAAGTGACATTACATTTTTTCAACAACTACCTATTATTCTAATAGCAATTTTTTAGGGTTTAAACCCATATTATATGAATATTTATAACTTTAGGTATGAATATTTATTTTATTTGCAAAATTGCATCAACTCTTATAGAACGAAACATCCTCAAAATATCGGATGGTATATTTAGTATCTCACATTTCTTTTGGTGCTGGATTGTACTTTTTTTTATATCTATCAAAAAAGCTATCCCAGCCGAATCAATATAGTTTAAACCAGATAGATCAATTGTTATATTGTCAGGTTTTGATAAAAATACATTTTTTACATCCTCCCGTAAATTATAGGAAGAGTAAAGGTCAAGATCCCCTTCAATTTTCAAAAGATAGCCTGATTCACTTTTATTAAATGAATAAATCATATGTTGATTATACCACTAATTATGTTACTGTTCTGATTTTCGGACATATGTGGCAACTCATTGAGCAATTTATACATACATTAGCGGGTACAGAGAAGATACTCATAGGTGAACATATCACCTACAAATTGCCGTAATATTTCATACTCATCTTTTACATTTACAGTACTGTTAAGAATAAACTGCAATTTGGGAGTCATGCAACACCCAAATATATCATTGTAAACACCTCTGTGTACCGTATACCCCCACCTTCTTGCTACTTTTTCAAGATGTGAAAACTGTATAGTAAATTCACTATGCCCAAACAAACGTATCTCATAAGGATTAAATGTGGGACTCACAGTAATACATTCTTTGAAATCGCCCTGTGATTCTGATTCGCAACTGTGCTCACTAACATATATATATCTGGTTTGTGCCTTGCACATCTTTTCAACTGCAAGGAGTGCTCCAAGATTAATATTGCATGGTATGGAGTATATTTCAAGATTGTACTCGTCAATAAATCGTTTGCATTGCTTTATCTCCCATGATTCTGAAGTTTCCAGTACTTCCCGTGTAAGATTACACACTGTAATAAAATCTCCAAAAATTTCATTGCAAATAATAAGATCAGCTTTTGACAATATTTGAGCATCTATATCAAGAAAATCCGAAAGTATAAACGTAGCGTTACCCTTCACATTTTTCTTTTGTTCATCTAGCATTGCTGGTGAAATATCAACCATTATAACCTTTGATTCTTTAAGGCATGTTAAAAAATCCTTCATCAGATAACCATATCCACCTCCCACTTCCATTATTGTCCCAATCTTTTTCATATCTATATATTGAGATAGAAATTCAAACAACAATGTTCCATACGAGGCATTCTTCTTTACAATCTGCCTGCAGGGACTGTTTTCCGGATAGAGCATATTACATACCGTAAGCTCCCATCCTAAAGTGGTGATGTGCTCTTTATGGTATGCGCGTGTATCATTTATATGGATCATATAATAATACCATTTTCAGGGGGCTGCGAATGCGACAGTAATATAGAGTATACAATGAGGCATACTATCAACAGAACAATTATAAAAATAGCTATAATTTTTATTTTATCTTTTGTTGGCAACAATTTAAAATTTCCAACTGCATACCAGTATGAATACAACTTTTCAATAATGTGTTTTATTATGCTTTCACTTAAAAACTTCTTTTTTTGCTTTTTTCTCAATGAAAGATCAAATACAGCATCAGAATACAATCCCGGGTCGTCCGGGTTTGCCAAAAATGAATAACCACAGCGGCATCGCACTTTTACTATTCCAGAATCAATTGGGAAGCGGAGTTTTATACCACAGGAAGGGCATGGTTTGATAATATGCATGTGAAGAACCTAAAGAATATCCTTTGCTCTGGCCATTAATTCGGGAATATCACTATAAAAATTTTCCAGCTGTACATCATGCAATCCTAACAGATTGACAGCATCCTGATTCAGCTCATGGTATAATCCATCGCTTCCTATACCAATACCTGCCATCAGGCAAAGTGTATTTGCTATATGAACTATCGATACTATCTTTTTATGTTCATCAGGAGCATTCATTGGTTCATGGTGATACCGTACAATAGATTGCAGCACTCCAGGGAATTTCCACTTTATTGTTACCTGTTGCCCAATCTGCTGATGGTCAAACCCCATTACTGATTTTTCCGCTTCCTGAAATGTTATATTTTTTTCAGTTACAGTAGCAAGTATTTCTTTAAAGGAGTTCTGTACAAAAAGAGCAAGGACAGTTTTCCCAACATCATGAATTATTCCACCTGTGAAGGCAATATCAGCAACCGTTTTGTGGTTGCATTCCGTTGCAATTTTTTTTGCAAGCATGGCAACTGCAACACCATGTTTCCACAATTCACCCCGCGCCAGGTCATACCCCACAATAACTTTGTTCAATACAGCTTTTGTGGTAGCAAGTACAACGATATCTTTAACCTCTTTAAGTCCTAAAATGACGATAGCCCTGTCAATTGATGAGATTTCCTTGCCTTTGCTAAAATATGCTGAATTGCACAGTTTTAATATATTAGCGGTGATGGCCTGATCTTTAGCAATTTCATCGGCAACTTGCTTGAATGATACATTAGGGTCATTGACCATATTAATTATCTTGCTTACCACATCAGGTAAAGAAGGTAACTGATCAACATTCTGAATTATGGACTGAATTCTTTTTTGTATATGTTCATGCATAATTATTATCTCCAATCCATCAATCAAACCTTATAATATATCTGTTCCTGGCCATTGGCCTTCACCTTTAGTCTCCCGTCATCAAGAAAAAAGTCAATAACCCTGCCCGAACTACCACCAACATCCTCCGCTACAATAGGAATGCCAAATTTTTCCAATGCTTTTCGCGTTGCCTCAATGTTATTTTCGCCAATATTTGCCAAGGTAGTAGTCGATTTAAATTTAAACATTGATGCGCCACCAGCAATTTTTGCAGACATAAATTCCTTTTTGCAGCCTTTTTTCAACAGTTGCTGCACAAGTATAGGTATTGCTGTATCGGCATACTTTTCAGGGTTGCTATCGCCTGGGTTTTTGGGCAGTAAAATATGGGCAAGACCCCCTATTTTCTTATTTCGCTCATAAATACATATGCCTACACAACTACCAAGAATTGTGCGCATGATAGCAGGGTTTTCTGCAACTGCCAGCTGTGCAACACCAATGTTGATAAGATTATCCATCCTTATCTACCAATAGTAAAAAAATTGCCTTAAGCTAAAATATTATCTTGATAAAAAATTACTTCATTATGTATATTTGTCAAGGCAAAACATATAATTTGATAAATTAAATTTTGAAAGGCATACAACATGTCGGTTTCCCGCATCAACCACAGCATCCACCATATAGATCCAAACAGCAAAAATCAAACCGGTAATATATATATAAATATTTTAAAAAATGAATTTATAATGCTTAATAAAGAAATAATCATTCCAAAAATACCTGTATCACATTTATCGTACGATGACGCATTTCCCATAGTTCAAACTATTATTCCCTTCATCCCTTTGTTTTTATTACACCACACGTTGCTTAATGAGCGAAACCCTCAACATGAGCTTCATAGCCTTCATTTTGCCACCTTACTTGAAGGTACACTAATTAATTTTTACCATGTATTACGTATTGATTTTAAATTTGGAGGCGATAGCTCAACAATAATAGAACCCGGGAACAATGACTACTACCCTTCGTACCGAACAAGCAGGCTCTATTATAAATCACGGCTTGTACCAACACTTAAAATACCTTCACCACCAATAACTCCAATAAAGCTTATACAATCAATTACTACCGAATCAGACCAGTATTTTCATACTTACGCAATGTTTGATGATATTGATACATCTCATATAACCAACAAGTTTATAACAATGTTGCCTGACATCTTTTCAATACCGGCTCATCTATACCCTTTTATAGTTATGGATTACTATACTGCATGTATGAATATCCCCAACCCTCTGCCTGAAGAACTTACTACCGCAATTACAATTTTTGAACCGCTATTTTTAGTCATAGCATCGCGCTGTATTCCAATTGAATCAATTATTCAGATAAAAGATGTTATACAAAGTTTCCCCGAGCTTCTTGAAATAAAAGATCAAGAGTTTATCCCAACCAACAACCTGATCCACATAGCAAAAGAATACTTTGGAAGATATTCGCTCAGCCGCGATGAGCAATGCATGGTGAAAGGATGGTGGCAGATTGGTATCAAATAAATTTCCATTGCTACTTCTGATTGTCCTGTTGAGTACATGTACTGATACACCACTACAAATAGTGAGTGCACGATGTGGAAGCAGCGTAGCAATGAACGGAGCTATCGTCAATACATCGCTAACCTATACGTTTAATCCATGTACTCATTGCAGGTCATGGAAAGATATATGCAACTATATCTATTTTCAGGGCGATACTGTGTGCTTCAGCATACAATGTAACCAAAATATTGAGCATGCGGTTATAACAGCATATTTTGAAAACCCTTTAACCCACACAACGTATAAAGCTGAACGAATAGAAAAAATAAAAAACACCGTATATGGCTTTTCACTTGTGGGTAGCCTGATGGAAAAAATATTTTTTGATACTATTAACGCACGCCATTTGTTTACCACGATGGCACTTCCTTTTTCCGTTCACATCAACATCGCACTGCACAACAAGAAAGTACACTATGCGCTTTCAGATACCATACAGTTGCAGTTTATCAAATAATATAATTTTGAAGAATAGCATTATATTTGTCGAAGAATGTAATAAAACAAGGAGTCTTTTAAAACATCAATGAGGAAACATAAAAAAAGCAACATGTATGTCCGCTTCTGGGGTGTGAGAGGCTCTATCCCTACTCCAGGGAAAGATTTTATTACTTATGGTGGTAACACTTCATGTGTGGAGCTGCGGTGCGGTTCTACTATTCTTGTTTTTGATGCTGGAACTGGCATACGAATGTTGGGCAAAGCGTTAACAAAGGAATTTTCTTCAAAGCCTGTTGAGGTTCACTTATTTATAAGCCATACTCACTGGGATCATATTCAGGGCTTCCCATTCTTTGAGCTGGCATACAATAAACAGGCTTCTATTTTTTTTTACGGAGGTCACAGTGTCTCTACGCTTGAAAAGCTTATTTTAGGACAGATGGACAGAGAGTATTTCCCTGTAACCTTATTTGAACTATCATCCAACATACATTTTGTTGAGCTATCGGACAACCCTTTTACTATAAATGATATCACCATTTACTACACACATCTTTTCCATCCGGGATTATCATTGGGGTTTCGCATTGAATACAACAGCCATGTGTTTGTTTATGCCAACGACAATGAAGTATTAAACGACCCTGAATTAGGTGACTACAATCTGAAAAATATTGGCAATCTTATACATAATGCGGATATCCTTGTTGCTGACTGCCAGTATACCCCTGAGGAATATGCAACCCATATAGGGTGGGGACATTCATCAGTTGAATCCGTTGCACGTGTTGCATCTTGCTTTAATGTGAAACATTTAATCACATTTCATCATGATCCCAACCATACTGACCGCGATATCACCAGAGCTATCAAACAAGCCCGATCCCTTTCACTTCCAATAAAAATATCTGCTGCAAAAGAAGGGCAAATTATTTATATTTAAAAAATATTGATTTTATAATTTCTTTATCTACTGTGGCTGGTGTATGAAATCAATTGTATTGCACAACACCTATCTTTGCATGCGCCATGCACAAAGTGAAGCCAATGAACAGCACATTATCAAAAGCGATCCTGCTACAGCTATAGGCAGCTTTGGGCTGACAAAAGAAGGGGAAAAGCAGGTTTTACAGGCGATAGTTACTGATAAGAGGCTTTGTTCTATTACTCACATCTATTCATCGGATTTTTTGCGTGCATATCAAACGGCAGAGATTATTGCAAGGTACTTAAACAATATTCCAGTTATCACTGATTCAAGACTTCGCGAGCGTTATTTTGGCCAGTTTGAAGGCACAAATAGCGAAAATTATCATATAATTTGGGATATGGACTGCAAATTAGAAAATACTACTGACTGCTATGATGTTGAACCCATTCATGCAGTTGCAAAAAGGATGTTGTCATTTTTGCAAGATTGTGAGAGAATTCATCGTCACCATACTATACTCATAGTATCACATGGAGATCCTTTACAAATTCTATATGCTATTGCAAATGGACTTGCACCACAACAGTTTACATCATTACCGCATTTTGCAAATGCTGAGATACGACAATTACCAAAAACATTTGCCATTCAGGAGGAATATGCATGACACACTCACCCTGGTTACCTTTTTGTTATCAGTATGGTATTTTTACAGTATTTTTCATTTTCACTACAACGGTAGCAATTAAAAAACAGGTTATTTCGATTTCACATCCAACTGAACGACGGATTCTTTTTGAAATTATAGCCGGCTATCTCTTTTTTATAATTTTCCATGCTTCAATGATCATTCTGGCTGGAGTGTAAGTATGATTAAAGGTACTATACTTGATTTTTCAATTATTGTATTTTATTTTCTTTTTATATTAGGGTTTGGCACTTTCTTTGGCAAATATGTGAAAACCACAAAAGATTTCTTTTTTGGCGGGCAGCGGTTTACCTGGTGGCTAATTGGCTTTAGCTGTGTAGCTACTACAGTGGGATCCTACAGTTTTATTAAATATTCAGCCGTTGCATTCCAATATGGATTTTCTTCAACTATGACATATCTCAATGACTGGTTCATATTGCCCTTATTTGTATTTATATGGCTACCAATTATATATTACTCGCGAATAACTTCAATACCTGAATACTTTGAAAAACGTTTTGATAAAACCACGCGCACTATTAGCGTTATTATTCTTTTGATTTACTTATTAGGGTATATAGGTATTAATCTATACACAATTGGAGTTGCCTTCAATGCCATGTTTGGCTGGGATGTAATGGTCACTGCCATACTAATATCATTTGTTTGTGCAGTATACATGCATGCCGGAGGCCAGACATCTGTTATCATGACAGACCTTGCACAGGCACTGCTGCTACTATCAGCTGGATTTTTGATTTTTTTTCTTGGAATAGATAAAATAGGCAGTCTATCATCATTCTGGAATTCATTGCCATATCAATTCAAATTACCGTTTTCCCCTTTTAATTCACCCCCTGATTTTAATTTTGTAGGCATCTTCTGGCAGGATGCCTTCGGCAGCTCAATGGCATTTTATTTTCTAAACCAGGGAATTTTAATGCGTTTTATGAGTGTCCGTTCTCCCCGTGATGGAAGAAAGGCAATGTTCCTAGTATGCCTTGTTCTTATGCCACTTGCTGCGTTTGCTGTAGCAAATGCAGGCTGGATAGGCCGCTCTATGCAGCAATTAGGTTTACTTCCTGATACCCTTGACCCCAATCATATTTTTGTTGATGTAGCATTTGCAATCACTAAACCCGGTATCTTTGGTTTTATTATGGCAGCTTTGATAGCAGCACTCATGTCAACAATAGATACATTGATTAACGGCGTTGCAGCTATAGGCGTTAATGATATTGTAAAAAAAATTGTTCCCAATAAAGAAGATAGATTTTACCTCACATGGGCCCGTACCATTTCACTTGCAGCAGCAATCATTGGTGTGGCTTTAGTACCACTTTTCATGCAATTTAAATCAATATATCTGGCACATGGAACATTTATTGCTGCAGTTACTCCACCAATGATTGTCACAATACTGTTTGGCATCTTGTGGAAACGGTATACCACTCAAGCTGCCACCGCTACTTTAATTGTGGGCAGTATTGCAATGCTTATCTCCATTAAATGGCCCGGAATTTTAACAATGTTATCACATGGTGTTGCTCCTGAAGGGCTGCAATACATGAGAGCTTTATATGGACTAATTGTGTGTACTGCCATCAGTATTGTAGTGACAGTAATTACCAAGCAAAAAGAACTATCTACTATTCCCGGCCTTGTTGTAGACAGTATCTATGATGGTAAAGTGTTATTCAAAGGTGGCCAACCAGATGATTTTGACGAAGGTAAGATTGTACATTGTTATATAGCAGAAACTAATGAAGGTGTTTCCTTAAGCACAAAAATGATGGAATATCTACAGGCAAAACCAGGAGATATCCTCTACATTGCTGATGAACGCTGGTGGTTAGGTGGCTTGAGATCTATACATGCTAAAGCCGGTATCCCTCATCAGGGGGATGATAATGTTATTTTTTTAGGAACTGAACTTATTCACCAGGGAAATTTAGATGTAAACAGGCGTGTATCTGTGGTAAAGATTATTTAACCTATAATACAACTATTTTTTGATTCATTTTTTCTTTGAGATTAAAGAAGCAAACTTTTGAATAAAACCATTATGAACAGTAAAACCGCTCAGATGTTGTTTCACATCTTCTATTGTGATAAACGCATTTGGTTCTAACATCTGTACAACCTCAACAACTTTTTTCACATCTCTTTTAGGTACTACTGTAAAGAGTAACGTAATAGGACCTTTCATACCCACACCGTCAATCTGTGTGACACCATAGCCTTCTTGCCGCAACACCAGTGGAAGTGCCGAAACCATTTTACTGGTAATAATTCGTACCGATTGATAGCCTATGGCAATTTTTTCTTCCAATAACATTCCCACATAATTGCCTGTTGCAAATCCCGCAGCATATACCACATAACTAATAGCTCCATCAAAATGCTTCAACGCTGAATTTATGGCAACAAGCCATATTAACACTTCAAAAAAACCCAGTACAGGAGCTATTGACCTATATCCACGTGCCATTAAAATAATGCGCATGGTACCAATGGATACATCAAAGATGCGGGCAATGAATATTAAAAAAAGTGTCCCGTAATCTGAAAAAAATGAATGCAAAAAATTTATTATATGTTCCATTTTAGTAAAAATTTATTTTGTTTATTGTACTTTTTTTAGTATATTACTTGAAAAAATATATATATTATTCAGTGTCAATATTATTTTCATTACCCGTTTGATAGGTGAAGGAAGGTGTCAGGATACCTGATCGGAATTTTAGCCTACATTATATTTCAGCTTATCTTAGGGATACTTGTTTCCCGTAAGATCCATTCCGATGATGACTTTATCCTTGCCGGCAGGAAATTAGGATATCTTTTAGTGACGTTTTCCATATTTGCTACCTGGTTTGGAGCTGAATCCTGCATTGGCACTTCTGGTGCAGCATATTCAGACGGGCTTGTTGGTGTTACGGCTGATCCTTTTGGGTATGCGATAGTTCTTTTCATATTAGGCCTATTTTTTGCAGCCCGCCTGTGGAAAATGCAGCTAACAACTATCTCCGACTTTTTTAGAAATGTATACGACAGCACCGTAGAAAAGCTCACTGCAATTATTCTTATTCCCACATCCTTGCTGTGGGCAGCAGCTCAAATACGTGCATTTGGGCAGGTTCTTTCTGCTTCATCTGAAATAGAACTAACTATATCCAT
Organism: Spirochaetota bacterium; assembly: GCA_026414805.1. NCBI lineage: Bacteria > Pseudomonadati > Spirochaetota > Spirochaetota bacterium. Next base: position 14,111 of record JAOAIH010000027.1, read on the forward strand.
TACTATATCCGCAATTGTAGTTATCCTGTATACTGGATTAGGTGGTTTACTTGCTGATGCAATAACTGACATTGTCCAGGGAGCAATTCTTATTATTGGCCTTTTTATTATTTTTTACTCAGTACTTGATGATGTTGGCGGATTAACAAGCGCTTTGGGAATGCTTGATACAACCCGCTTAACATTTGTGCCGCATTCAATCACTGATCCATTACACCGACTGTTAACTATGGCAGAATCATGGGCTGTGCCAATCTGTGGATCACTTGTTGCACAGGAAGTCATATCCAGAATGCTTGCTGCACGGTCAGCAACGGTTGCTCGCAGGAGCTCATTATTAGCTTCACTCATGTATATTTCCATTGGAATAATCCCTCTTTTTATTGGTCTTATTGGGTATCACGTCATGCCAGGCTTGCAGGATCCAGAACAAATTTTGCCCAAAATGGCACAATTCCACTTTCATAAATATCTTTACATTATCTTTGCAGGAGCATTGGTATCAGCAATTCTTTCCACAGTTGACAGCGCTCTTTTGGCATCGTCAGCTCTGCTCAACCATAACCTTATTTTCAGCTTCTACCCCAACTTAAGTGATAAAACAAAACTTATCGCTGATAGAATAGGAGTTATTATACTGGGCATAACCTCATATGTGTTAGCTCTTCATGCCGAAGGGATATATTCGCTGGTAAAAGAAGCCTCGGCATTTGGCAGCGCTGGTGTGTTTGTAATATATATTATTGGCATGTATTCAAAAAACACAAGCGTTACGGCAGCTATAGTAACACTTGCAACAGGAGCATCCACCTATTTTATTGGAAAATTTTTCATTCATTTTGAATATAGCTTTCTGCTATCAGTACTAGTTGCGGTGCTAAGCTATTATACAGTCTATCTGATAACAAAGGCAATAACACCTGCAACACTACCAGTTGCAATAAAAGATACGGATAGTTAAAAATTTCTTGCATTTATACTCAATAGATGTTCATACTATCACTACAACAGAGAATAGTACTATCAATTCTGTTATGATTAACATTTAAAAGGCATTGTATGAACTTAAAACTTAGTAGTATTGTAATAATTGTACTTCTTGTAATACGGCCATTACATGCGTACTACTCATTTCTTGGTAATTTAATTACGTACGCGCATTTACCACTCCTTGTACAAGATAGCACTACAAAAAAAGACAAGCCACCCGCATCAAAAGGCAATGATGAAAATCCCGATGACAATCATACAAACGATGACACATTTGACCATGATGACAATGACATCGATGAGTATATGGAAGATATACCAGATGACTTTTATGATTATCAGGAAGAAAACTTTTAAGCTCTTTTAATGACAAGGCATGGTATTGTAGATTTTCGTACAACTTTTTCAGTAACAGATCCCAATAACATTTCTTCAATATTGCTTTTACCATGTGAACCCAATACAATACATGAAACATTATGCTCCTGAGCTATTTGTATTATTTCCCTAAATGGAATACCTTCAATAATTAATGGGGTAACTCTATACAGTTTGGAAAATTGCTTGATTAATTTTGTCATCTGGGCTTGTGCTTCTTTTTTTAGAATATCTCCTATATCATAGGGATAGATAAAAGTTTCGCCAAATGCTGTTGTGTCTATTATAGTACTTTGCCGTATATCGATGACATGGAGGATGATCAAATCCTTTGTCCCAATTTTTTTCATGGATTTTATATATGGAATGGCTGCCTGTGCACATTCAGAAAAATCTGTTGGGTAGAGAATTTTCTTAAACATTTTCTTCCCCTATGAAGGATATATTCGACAAATATTGTACTATTAGAATACTGTTATGTGCGATAGTAATCAAGTAAAAAAATCCCCGTTTGATGATTACAGTTTTGCTTTACTATATGAGAAACGTAATGCTGAATTTGGATACCCTGGTAAGTTGTTAGATTACCTCATAGAACATCTGTATAAATACAATGTCACCTCAGTTATTGATGTTGGTGCTGGCACAGGTGCTTTCAGCATTCCACTGGCACAAGCCGGTTTCAGAGTTCATGCCATTGAGCCTGCTACAGGAATGCGTAGTATTTTATCTAGCAAAATAAAAGATGTTTCAGGCAATTTATCAATATACCCATATACCCTAGAAGAAATGCCAGCAATAAAGGCAGATGCCTGTATTGCAATGCACTCATTATATGGTATGAAGCCAATAGAAGGAGCTATCGCCAAAATGATGCATAGTGCCCCACTGGTAATGATAGCAGTTAGAACAGAAAAGACATATACTTTAAGTGATGTTGTAAGAAGCTACTTTAAAAAAGAAAGACCCAAACATTATCACAAAAAAATTATTGAATATCTTCAGGAACATTCAATATCTCATAAACAATATTTTATACACCAGTCTCACAGAGTGATAATCAGAAATTTGTTTCAGGAAGCGTTATTTCATTGTCAGGCAATGGGCTGTGATGAAAGTCATGTTGATGCAATTCTACATATTCTTGAAAATAACCTTCATAAAGATGACGAGTATTGGTTTGAAAATATTCATGATGACGCAATGATTATTATTCATCCATAAGCTATTTTGCCATACCACAACATGTAGTACTCTTGGCAATTTTTACAATCTTTTGGAAAAATTTTTCTGAGTTACAGAGTACCAGGCCTCCATTATCAATCACCATGCTAGTGCGCGTTTCACCCTTAACACTGTACACAAAGGGGAAGACATACAATTCCTGACTGTATAAATAGACGTACATATGTTCACCAGCATTTATTATACAGCCATGCTCTGTCATATGGATATCAGTGACATTGGAAAAGCTTTTTATTTGAATTTCCTGCTTTGTTTTTATATGTATGCGTTTAAAATCCCAGTTGCCAGCACTTCCTTTAATTACATACAGTTCATCATTGTGCAAAAAATGTTTCCATGAGGCTATCCTCACACCCGAAAGCAGAACATCACCTTTGGTGTTTAAAACCCATAGGTTATAGGTCCCTGCTATGCCTGTAATAACTATAAGTTTATCATCAACGATATCTATATATGCATTATAATACTTCAAGGCTTGAGGTGGGGCAAACTCAGTTGTACAAAATTTTTTTGTCTGCTCATCTGTGGCAGTATATATAAATAATTCTTTCCCGCATAAGAAATATGTATGCTTTGCATGTGCAACTGCTTTAATTGGTTCCTGTGATGGATTATTTATTATAGATTCTTTCTTATTTTTTGAAAGGTACACTACCATACCGTCAGTTGCTACACATACATCCTCGTCTGGATTATACCATACACTCACAACTTCACGGGGAAAGTTGTAGTCATGTTTATGTGGATAAATAGCAGTTAAAAGATTTTCTGAAGAAAAAATTGCATGAGGTGTCACATATATCTTTTTTGCATCGATCCTCTCTACTTGTGAATACTGGACTAATCCTTCTTTGAATTTTACATATGCACTTTGAGTAAGACCTTCATTGTACAGTCGTATGCCTTCATCAATGTTTTTTTCCCTGGAACATGAAATGTGAAGTATCACCACACAACATAGAAGAAAACATATAAATTTTTTCATCAGGCTTTTTTCCCTTTGATCTTTTCCATAGTTTTCTGCAAAAACCTTCCATCCATTATTTCAATCATCTTATTTGCAGCCTGCGATTTTGCATTAATACTGAATTTTGATGTTGTAATATATATACCACTTCGACATTTTTCTTCCAGCATCCTTTGATAAAACGCATTAATCTGGCCTTCAGTAATGTCGCGGGTTGTTCGTATGAAGTTAATAAGGACAGGGGGTTCGTTAATCCTCTTTACACTGAAGCATTTATACATATATTCATTGGGTGACACTTCCTTTTTATACACAATACTGTAATTAAGCTGGGCAATTATTTCGGTTATTAGTGGCTGCAATTCTGACATAGATGATGTGAATAAAAATTTAAGGTTCTTATTTTCCAGTATTGCTTTATAATCATCTAATTTAAGTTGTGTACTGCGATAATTTGGATTGATGGCAGCAACTTTTTCCCAGTGATGGACTGCCTCCTGAATTTTATTTTCCATTTCATAACATTCAGCAAGTAAATAGCGATATGCCAGCCCTTCATCGGTGTTATCCTTTATGTAGGAAAGGCCCTTCTCAAGTTCCTCAATAGCTCTTGTGTATTCGTCATTATCATAATATATCTGCCCAATTGCATACTGACTTTTTGCAAAATAACGTCTGTCATTACGCGCTTTTGTTAACATGTCTAATGCGGCAACATAATCCTTCTTCATTTTAAAAATTATCCCCAAATAATAATGGGGTTCATAATTTGTGGGGTTGCTTTCAATAGCTTTAGTAAGAAAATTTTGTGACAGTTCATAATCTGCAAGATGAAACAAACATATCCCAAGCGGTGCATAAATATCAGCCAAAGCAGGATCCAAGGTTACTGCTTTGAGCAAATAGTCCTTTGCACCAATGTAATCGTGCTGCCTGTAGAGCACTATGCCAAGCCTGTGATTTGCATTTATGTCATCGGGATTGAACTGTAAAATAATTCTGTACTCCTCTACCTCCTTTTGCCATTGTTGTGTTTCGTGATACAGATCCGCAAGCATATAATGGATATCCAGCTCATTAACATATTTTTTAAATTCAGGTAGGGCAAGGATGCCATTGAGTTCAGAAATAGCCAGAAGGTATTGTTTCTGTTTCACTAAAATTTGTGCTCGTAGGTATCGGGCTGGCACATAATCCTTTTTGCGTTCAAGAACAAGCTTGACAATTTCGCTTGCCTTTGCAATGTCTCCATTATCAAGGTACTCCTGGGCCTTGCGAACCTTAGCAGGATATTGGTGCGCGCGTATAACTAAAAGCAATGCACCTACGATAGATGCACCCACAATAAAAAATGTTATGCTCAATAATGACATAGAATTTATACATTTAAAATTTGATTTTATTACTGCATGCATTATATTTTAAGTCAAGCATTATAGTGTACGATAGCTCTTAAAAGAAGAGCATATAATTATAAAAGGAGGTATTCATGCCACAGGTGGGAATTATTGTAGGAAGTGATTCCGATTTGCCAAAGTTGAAGGGATGCTTTCAAACTCTTGATGATTTTGGCGTATCATACGATGTCAAAGCATATTCTGCTCATAGAACACCTCATCTAGTAGCCCAATGGATACAAAATATGGAAAGAAGCGGAGCAAAAGTTATTATTGCTGCAGCAGGTGGAGCAGCGCATCTACCCGGTGTTGTTGCTTCACATACTGTGTTACCTGTTATTGGCATACCTATTGAAACTCAGGTAGCCGGCGGTCTTGATTCACTGTTATCCATTGTACAGATGCCTGGCGGTATTCCTGTTGCAACCGTGGCAACAGGCAAAGCTGGCGCAACAAATGCAGCGTTGCTTGCCATTTCTATTCTAGCAACTTCTGATTCTGCACTTAAAGATGCCTTAATGAGCTATCGCCAGAAAATGCAAAATACAATTATTGAAAAAAATGAAGCGCTTACCAAACAAGGCATATACAGTTATATTCAATCTTTAGAGGCTAAAAAATGATTGAACATGGCTTTGGGGTATCTTCTCAAAATAAAGTACTCATTTTAGATTTTGGGTCTCAGTATACACAACTCATTGCACGAAAGATAAGGGAACTTAACGTCTATGCGGAGATAGTCCCCTACAATATACCAACTGAAGAAATCAAAAAGGAAAATCCTGGAGCCATAGTGCTTTCAGGCGGTCCGTCATCGCTGTACGAAGAAGATGCCCCAAAGATAACTACAGAGATATTTTCTCTGGGAATACCTGTACTTGGGATATGCTATGGCCTGTATGTGGTAGTTGACGCGTTTGGCGGGATTATATCACCGTCTCCATTTAAAGAATATGGCCGTGCCGATATAACCATTGTTGCAGATTCGCCTCTTTTCAAAGGATTACCGCAAACTCAGACAGTGTGGATGAGCCATGGCGACAAGGTTGAAAGTGTGCCACACGAATTTACAGTTATCGCAAGTTCCCGTAATGCAAAGATAGCTGCAATAGAATACAGACAAAAAAAGATTTATGGTGTTCAATTCCATCCTGAAGTATACCATACACAGTATGGCAAAGAAATGTTACATAATTTCCTCTTTGATATTTGTAACTTCAAACCCACATGGACAATGCAATCGTTCATTGATTCGGCCATTAACGATATACGCACAGTTGTAGGCAATGGCACTGTGTTACTAGGGCTTTCCGGTGGAGTAGATTCTTCGGTAACTGCTGTACTTTTGCAAAAAGCTATTGGAAATCGTTTATATTGTGTTTTTGTCAATAACGGCCTTTTGCGTAAAGATGAACACACAAAAGTAATTGAGCGTTTTAAAAAACATCTTAATCTCAATCTCATTTATGTTGATGCTGAGGATTTATTTTTGGAAAAACTTAAAGGTATTACCGATCCAGAACATAAGCGAAAAATTATTGGCAAGGAATTTATTACTGTATTTAAAGCAGAAGCAGCAAAAATTGGCACCTTTGATTTCCTAGCACAGGGTACATTATATCCCGATGTCATTGAATCTGTATCTACAAAAGGGCCTTCCGATACCATTAAAAGCCACCATAACAGAGTGCCTGAAGTACTTGAGTTGATAAAAGAAGGCAAGGTAATAGAACCATTGAAAGAGTTATTCAAAGATGAAGTGCGTGAATTAGGCAGGCAGCTTGGTATGCCTGAAGAACTGATACAAAGGCATCCATTCCCAGGCCCTGGACTTGCCATACGTATCATTGGAGAAGTAACAAAAGAAAGATTAGCAATTTTAAGGGAAGCTGACGATATTCTCATCGAAGAGATAAAAAAAGCTGACTATTACACAAAGCTTTGGCAGGCATTTGCAGTGTTTTTGCCCATAAAATCTGTAGGAGTTATGGGCGATAAGCGAACCTACGAAAATGTCATCGCGCTACGAGCAGTAACTTCACTTGATGCCATGACTGCTGACTGGGCATATTTGCCAGAAGATTTAATGCGAAGGATTTCAACACGCATTATCAATGAGGTCAAAGGCGTTAACAGGGTAGTGTACGATATTTCATCCAAGCCACCATCAACCATAGAATGGGAATAAAAATTTGTATCACCACTTGACAAAATATAAAATAATCATTATATTTTAAAATTAAATTATATTCTTAATTACAATGACTATTATAATATGACAAAACCATAATGAAATTTAAATATTTTATTTAAGGAGGACTCCACGTTACATGCTATTGCGTGAATATGATGCTGAAGCAATTAAAGACGAAATTGCACAATGTGTGGCTCAAAATGTATTTGAATCAGAGAAGGACAGCTATAAAAAAGCAATTGAACTTCTTCATGAGTTGTTTACTATTGCAGGTGGCAATTTTAATAAACCTGATTATGAGTCAATATTAAAAGTGTTAAAGTTAATTGCTGCTCGCCAGCTTAAAAAAGGAAAAGATACAAAAAAAATAGCAGAAAAATTCAAGGAGATAGCAAAAAAAATTGAATCAGTAGCAGTATATACGTAATCAACGCATTCGTTTGTACCGCTGTAATTCTCTATCAGATTCACGCTTCTTTATATCATGTCGTTTGTCATACTGGGTTTTGCCTCGAGCAAGTCCCAGTAATACTTTTACTTTTCCATTTTTCCAGTACAGCTTCAGCGGAACAAGCGTGAGACCTTTTTCCTGTTGTTTGCCTGTCAAACGCTTTATTTCCTGTTTGTGCAGCAATAGTTTACGTACTCTCAACGGGTCGTGATTAAAGATATTACCCGCTTCATAGGGTGATATATTCATACCATACAGGAACGCTTCGCCATCCTTAATACGAGCATAAGAATCCTGTATGTTCACTTTTTTTTGCCGCAGTGATTTTACTTCAGTCCCTTTTAACACTATGCCTGCTTCTAATGTATCAAGTATCTCATACTCAAAGCGTGCTTTTTTGTTGACTACTATTTCTTTTTCCTCTTTCATACACCCTTATTTTTCTTAACATTGTTGAGTAGTTTTCATTGTCGCTTAAATAGTGGTATTGCTGTACCAACACCTATAAGCAGTGTTCCAAGCCACACAAGCCATACTAAACGTTTAAATGATATATCAACAATAACAGAATCTGCAGGTACAGTTGCATTGCGTGGTGGATCAATATGAAGCACAATTATTTTTTCATGTATATCAAAGTCCATTAATGTAACAGTGCGATCAGTACCCGGTATAATCGCTGGGATAGATTGTTTGTTATTGTTAGCAAACTGAACTCCTGGCTTCACCGTGTATCGTGTTCCCTTATACACAACCATACACTCAGCATATACTTTGGCATTCCCCTGCATCATTGCCGCACGGTCAATATCAAAACCATCAAAGCGAATTGTAAGATCAACAAACTGCTGTACAGCACCCTTTGACACCATAACTTGCGTGAGCTTGTCATGACCACGAATATATTCAACCGGCGATATATACACATCATATCCAATAGAATAATCAATGTAAGGTTCTCTGAACAGCTGGTTTGTACGTGTATCAATAAAATACGGAGTCTGTATCACATACGACGAGTTACCATATTCATAGTTAAATACAATGCTAGTCTTTTCAGCTTCTTGTGTCATCCCTAACAGCTGCAATGTTACCGGAGGAATTGACTTTTTCTCGCCCCGGCTTATCTCTACATGATGCTCAAGAGATTGTGTGTATGAGGTAATAATACCCACTATCATAACAGCAACTCCAATATGTGCAATCCGTGCTGGCAGACCAACAGGAATATGTGGTAAAAAACCTTTGATATTAGAAAATATTACAATAAACGATAATGTCATCAATGCAAATGGGATAATTGTAATCCTATGACCAATGTAAATAATGCTGGATGCCAATACAGCACATATGCCAATTACTACTGCCCTAGTAACTTTTGGTGGTTTAATAAATGGTACCAGTATGAGCAATAGTACTACTAAAAATGCAATTGGCCTTGCAATGCTGGTATAGTATGTTTGTTGAACCGTTGATGATTGACCTAACATATCAGTGATAAGAGGCATACAGGTGCCAATACAAACGAATGCAGCAAAAAATACTAACACAGCAATACCGTACACAAGTACATTGTCCCGTGATAGTACACTCGTGCTCAGCTCTTTTCCCTTTGCTTCATTCTTGCGGTAAAACAGCAAACCTATGCTTACCATTATGATAGTAACAATAAAAAAAAGCAGATCAGTAAAATGCCCGGCACCACTGAATGAATGCACCGAAAAATCGGAAAGGATTCCGCTGCGGGTTAAAAACGTACCAAATAGTATCAATATAAAAGTAACTATCGCCAAAACAAGATTACAACGAATAAGCGCAGAATGCCATTTCTGCAGCAATAATCCATGTAAAAGTGCAATGCTCGTTAGCCATGGTATCAGTGAGGAGTTTTCAACAGGATCCCATCCCCAATATCCTCCCCAGCCAAGTACTTTATATGCCCAATAGCCACCTAAAAAATTCCCTGCACCAAGCAATAAAACCGTTGCAACAACAAAGCGATAAGAGGAAAGCAAAACAGAGTAGTTATTGTATATAAGTGCTATCAGCGCATAGACAAATGGTACCGCAGCAACTGCATACCCCAAAAACATAACCGGCGGATGAATCACCATCCAAAAATCCTGCAATAGTGGGTTTAGACCATTACCATCGGCAGGTCTTACTCCCGGTGTAAAACCGGTAACCGTATTCCACACAAGTGTAAATGGATTATTATTAACAATGTGCACAATAAATATAAGCGATACCAGCCCTACAAGTGTAAGCCTCACTACTTCATAGTTATCCTTTTTTTGTAATACTGCAATACCAGTACACATAATAAAAAAAGCCCACAGTACAAATGAGCCCTCCTGACCTGCCCACAGTGCTGCAATCCTGTATACCAGTGGCAAATCAACTGAAGAATGGTTATATACATAGGTAAATTCAAACCAGTTGGCAATAAAGCCAGCAATCAGTATTCCAAGCATTATTCCCACAACAGCAGTTGCACTGATGTAAAAATATTTTGCAAGTTTCAATAATGATCCCTTTTTAAAGGATTGTACTGAGAATACAAGTGATGCTGCCACAAGTACAGCACTAAGCCATGGTAAGTGATATACTATAGAATACATTATTTATTCTCCCTGGTATATTTTGAAGGGCATTTAACTAAAATTTTATCAGCTTCAAAGATGTGTGTATCTTTGTTAAATCTGCCAATTGCAACAACACTTGTTGCATGTTCAAAATTAAGCGGTTTTGAACCCCTGTGAATAATGTGCAAGCGCTGTGAATGTTCATCTTCAATGTAAAATGCAAATCCTTCCGGAGTATTTACAACAGGTATTGATTTTACTAAATTCCCAATGACCTGTACGTATGCAGAACCACTTTTTGCCTCTTCAAATGGTACATACGGTGTTAAAAGTCCCTTGAATGAAAAGAGCGCCACACACGCACTTACTACAATAATCACAATGATTACAATACTACTTTTTTTCATTGAGCCTCTTTTCTAATTTGTTTACTTTAGTATGAAGAAGTATTAAATAACATACAATTCCCAGCCATACCACCACCGAAACTGTAAATAGCACCGTAGTTTGTTCAATACCTGTGATTGCATGAGCGATAGTTACCAGATAAAAATTCTTCATGATTTATCCTCATTTAGTAAATATTCTAGCATCATCATCCTTGAAAACAAACGTAGTATGATAGCATACAATATGGTAAATGACACCACCGATAAAATTAAAACCAGTCGCATATCAGTATCAAAATGTATTTGTCCACCTGTATTTATTATGGGGTCAGGATGCAATGATGGATACATTCGTGGAGCAACAAATATCAAAAAGGGTGATGCAACAAATGCAATAATCAAATATACACTTTCAAGCATTGGCGCCTGTGCAGGGTTTGTTACTATCTGATGCAAACTGAAATAGGCAATATACATTAACAGCAATAACACAATTGAAGTTTGGCGGGGGTCCCAGTTCCAATAACTTCCCCACATAACTTTTGCCCACAGTGAACCTGTTATTACAGTAAGTATACAAAAGAAAAAACCAATATGTACTGAGCTTCGTGCATAATGAATATATACAATCTTCTTTTTCCGCACATACTGTATTGCAGCCCACCCTGCAACAGCAAATGCAAGAGTAGCAACCCATGCCAATGGCACATGAAGGTACACAATCCTGCTGGTTTCACCCAGTATGGATGCAGGCGGTACCCACATGAAAATACAATACAAAGATAAAAGCATTAATAGTGCATCAATTATTATTAAAATCATTGGTACTCCACATTGAAAAAATTCATCCAGTTAAAACTGTCGCCATATATGGGGAAACAGCATATATGATACCACCCCAAGCAATACCGAAAATGCAAGTAGAAAAAGTATAGCGCTATAAGAAGAAAAAATCACTTTTGAAAAGCACTGTGATGTTGTTTTTATTACCACAGTTATAATTGGGAGGGTAATAGGAAAAGATAATATGGTAAAAAGTCCTCCACGAGCTTGTGCAATTGCTGTTATTGCCGCAATGATGGTGGTACATACTGCCAACGCCACGCTTCCTGTCAAAAGTACCAGTGCAAAATCCCTCACGTTAAATACAAAAACATCCATAACAAATAGATACAGCAATCCTGTAACAATGGCAACTGCAACCATAACTATACAGTTTATTAGTAGTTTGGATACAAATATAATTTCAGCACTGTAGTACATAAGATTGAATAACGCTGTTCCTTCTTCTATTTCCCTATAAAATATATGTGACAAAGTATTCATACCAGAAAAGAATATAATAACCCACAACAGTATGGAATGTACCACTGGGGTGCCAGCAATACCTCCTGAAGCAAATCCAATTGATACTGTCACAATAACACTGAACGAAAGTATAAGCGAAATAACAATTCTACTTCTAAAATCAATCTGGATATCTTTTACAATATTACGCAAAATTGCTTTTATCAAGCACAATACTCCTATGGCAAAGATTTGCTTCCCTGCTGTCATTTGTTGCAATTATGATAACGGTGAAGGGTTTTATTTCCTCAATCATTTCAAAAAGGATTTTTTTTGCAGCATCATCTAAGTTTGATCCCGGTTCATCAAGCAATACTACATCCGGCTTTTTTGCCAGTGCCATCGCTATCTTACAGCGTTGCACCATGCCAGTTGAGTATTCATGCAAAACTTTATCTTTATGCTTGTAAATATCCAGACGCTTTAAAAGCTCTACAGTGGCATCATTTACAGAGCCAAATGCAAACATAATATTCTCTATTGCTGTCAGATTGTTGTAACATTGTATATAGGGTGCAACAATACCTACATGCCGTCTACATACATCACTATTGATTCTTTTGTGACCATTGTAATATTCCACATAGCCGCTATCAGGTAGCACAATAGTGCCAATAATTTTAAGCAACGTTGATTTTCCACTGCCGTTTGGACCCATTATGGCAAGTGATTGCCCTTGTGTAAGCTCAAAGGTAATACCTTTAAACAAGGTATGAGTGTATCGTTTTGTAAGATTAAAAGCTTTTATTGTTATCACTCTTACCTACAGTTGTATATCCTTTTTGGCAGTTGCCATTTCTATGATTGGTAATTTTATAGCCTTGTCTTTCATAATATCATCCACCGTTTTCTGATCAGCCAATCGGTACAGCAATCGTGCATTAATTGTATATCTACCCTTCAATCCTTTTGGAAGTATTATCGTATTGGTAACTGATTCCTTTGGCAAAATACGGTTATCAAACAGTATTTCCTTTGCTTTTGCTATGTTTGCCACTGGTTTTCCGGTGCCATCACCAAATATTGTTTTAAAGATTATAGTATTATCAGGCAGATAGCCCCTTTTATCAGCTTTTCCTATTGCATAGACCTCTTTACCGTATTGATTCACAATAATTATTTCTAGCCACATCTGCCGTACATCAGTAAGCCCTGTGGGAAGTTTGTGTCCAGCACCTGTATTGGTAACTGTGACGGCGATAGTTCCTGATGAAAGATCGCGCGCATCAATGATAATGGAAGCTGCATTCTTTAAACGCTCCTGGGCCATTTGGCCTTTGACTTTATCATTAAATAATCCTGGAATTACACTGTTGCCGCCTACAAAATAGTGCGTAAAAATATGATCGCGCTGTGGGCCCCCAAAAGCAGCAAAGCCAGGATTGTTGGGACGTGGTGTGGAACCGGTAGCTGGCACTCCTGGCCTGTGGTACATATGGCAGCCCTGACAGGGAACAGTTGTTTTTTCATCACCGGTATTGTAGGGGCTTTTACTCCACTCCTCAAAGGTGGTTTCAAGCTTTGTGCCATACACAACATGGCGCACATCATGGCAGGTGCCGCAAAATGCAGCCTGTGTATGGAATTTTGAATATGCGGCCTGATGCCAATCAGGGTTTGAATCCTTAAACGGCCCACGTTTTACACCAGGGTCAGCTTCACCATTGCCCGGCTTATAAGTAAAATGAGCATTATAGTTTTTCTTTGCATCAACAATGACATGGCAATAATCGCACTGTATGCCTTCTTTTGTGATTTCAGGCAAATCTTTTTCTATTGCAAGCTCTTCAGTCACTGTAAGGGGTTTTCCTGTGATATACCCTACCGGTATATGGCATTTCACGCAGCTTTCTGCCTCTTCCAGTTCATCTTTGTTAACAGTATTTTGTTTTTTTATATCATTCAAATAAAATGCAGCAAACTCTTTATAAATGATATCCTTTTGTGCAAGGTTATGCATGGAATTTTTCCACTGCTCATAAATTTCATCATGGCACCCACCGCAAGTTGCCGGGTTAATAAATTGAGCCAATTTGTAATGTGGTGTGGATTGACAGCCTACAAAGAATGCATACCCTGTTAATGTAATAATGATAATTAAAATTATTACCTTTGACTTCATGAACACTCCTCCAGGAATGTGATTAATTATTATCTTCACCCTCACGACCATCTCCCAGTAAAGGTGAGAGGCTGCTTACTCTAAGGACTGTCCTACAAGAAAACCTCAGCACAATAGGTGAGGCGACGAACATATTTATCATATCTGTACCTGCACAAATATTACCAGGAGTAAGTCTATAAAAATAACGATTACACAATTTAGCCATAAAACAAAAATGTCAACAATGTTTACTCCTTAGCAATATGGATAACTCGCTGTGGGAATGGGATTTCAATTCCTTCTTTTTTAAAGCGGTTGAATATTCGCTTCCGCAGTTCCGATTCTACAGGGAACTGGTCAGCATATTCTTTTACATATACAATAAGGGTAAAATCCAATGAGCTATCGCCAAAACCCGGAATAAACCTGACTACAGGCTCCGGCTCTAAAATAAGTTCTTTTATGTCATAAGCAGCGCTTATCACTTCATCTAGAATTGTTTCTTCAACATGCTGGGGGTCAGAGCCATAGCTTACGCTTACAGGAATTCGCACCGCTAAGTGAGGGATAGGCAGGTAAAAATTGGTAATCATGCTCTGTGCAAGTTTGCTGTTTGGTATAATAACAATGTTATTAGGGAGCATCCTGATACGGGTTGTTCGCCAGGTGATATCCTCCACATACCCTTCAATACCTTCTTCAATTTTTATAAAATCACCAACACGTACCGAGCGCTCAATTAAAATCTGCATTCCAGCAAAAAGGTTTGATAAGGTATCCTGCAAAGCTAAAGCAACCGCTAAACCTCCAACACCTAATGTGGTGAGTATTGGGGCAATTGAGATACCTAAATAATTTAAAATAATAAGCACACCTATGAGTATAACCAGCCCCTTAATAATGACATAGGTTAAACCAGTAGGAGCAAGGGGAATATTTGCATCTTTCACATATTTTTGCAGCGCTGCGCCAATTATATTAGCTACTCCAAGCGTTACAGCAAAGATTATGATGGTATTGACAACTTTGTTAACAACCAACTGAATTGTGTGGGAAACAGAAACATACTGCATTGCTATAAGAATTGAGATAGCAATGACAATGAAAATTGATGGTTTTTTCAATGTTGCAATAATAATATCATCTATAATAATGCTTGTCTTCTTTGCCCATTTTCCAAGAAATGAAAATACCACTGTGCGTATAATTGTAAGAATAATCATTGAAAGGCTGAATACTACTATAACGATGACGAAAGAATGGTATTCTTTTATAGCGTCCATAATTACCTCCTGAAATCCACTTAAAATTTCAATAAGTATCTCAAATAGATATTTTTAGCAAGGTAATATCACCTATAAATGCATACTGGAAAACAGATAAAATTGTTGCAAAATTGTATATTTTTGTGTAATCTATCCTAAATCTTTGTTACATAAATCTATAAACAATTATTTATCTTAAAATACTATCTATTGTTAGTGTAACTATTTCATGTTTTATTTACATATATTTTTATTTTCAGTAACTATCCATAATTAGTAGTATTGTTCAGAATAACTTTAACACATTTAGTAAATGTAATAATAATCTTTTCTGGAGGTATTTCATGAAAAAAATATTCAAGTGGGTGGCGATAGTTATAGGTAGTATGCTTGCTCTGGTCATTATTGCAAGCATCGTGCTTATGCTGGTCATTTCCAAAGATATGATTGCACAGCAGATGGAAAAAGCATTGAACCGCCATGTAACAATTGAAAAAATTGATGTGAGCATATTTAGTGTAGTCTCCGGCATTGAGGTGAAAGGAGTAGCTATCTCTAACTTTAAAACCCCAACACAGTTAGAAGCGCTTAAAGGCAAACCTGTTGATAAGGGTGACCTCTTTGTGGGGCTTGATTCTTTCACATTTAAGCTAAAATTCCTTCCATTGCTACAGGGTAAATTTGAACTCCGTGAACTTCTGTTGTCTGGCCCAAAAATAAACATTACACGTTATGCAAGCGGTGCATTCAATTTTTCGGATTTGATGAAGCCTTCAAAAAAAGAAGAAAAGAAAGTTGAAGAAGTTAAAAAAGAAGAACCTTCAAAGCCAGTGACTGCTGACACATTGCCTATTGGCATAACTGTAGGAAAAGTTGGTATTGAAAAAGGAATTATCACTTTTGTTGATCAGTCACTACAACAGACATTACAGCTGTATAATATAAATGCGCTTGTACATGATATCGAAATAGATCCAAAAGACCTTGCAAAGAAGAATCAGATTAAACTTAAGCTTGATATTGGCATTAAAACCATTGGCAAAACTAGTGGAGGCAGCGTAGAGTCATTTGATATTGGCCTTGCATCACGGGGCACAGTAAAGCCATTTGACCTCAAAACACGAATTCTTAACCCAGAAATTTCCTTAAAAGCCGGCAGCCCTTACGGCACCATGACAGGCTTACAGATTTTTGATGCTATAAAGAGCAATGAAACTTTGGCAAATTATGCAGGCAAGTTTGAATTTTTATCAAAAGATGTAAAATGGAAAAATGGCTATGTTGACATTTGGTATAAAGGTGGTTTGTTAAAAATAACAAATGGCAGAATCAGTACCGATGACTATGCGGGCAATTTCAAAGCGGATATTAATCTCAACACAAAAGCTGTAAACTCTGAAATAGACATGACACTCAATGAAAAACACAACAAATCTATCTATAATGGTATAGAAAAGAATGCGTCAAAGCTTATAAAGGGCAATGTTGCAAAATATGTAAAACCAGATAAGGTAGCCGAAAAGGCATTTGGCTATCTTACCAACAAAGATGGAAAAGTGTTTTTACAATTTTTGGTTACCGGCACCATGGATAAGCCAAAAACAAAGCTAGTAGCTCCAAAATTGCCGTCGCTTATGGATGTTATAAAAGATTTAGGCGGCGATGTGGCAGATGTTGCAAAGGAAAAAGCAAAAGAGAAAGCTGCAGAAACCACTCAGAAGGCAGTGGAAAAAGGCACTGAAAAAGCAAAAGAAAAAGCGACAAAGAAACTTAAAAAGCTATTCTAACAAAAAAACCCGCAAGTCTTTTGCTTGCGGGTTTTTTATCTTTATTATTTACCGGTAAACTTTGGTTTGCGCTTCTCAGCAAACGCAGTGAATGCTTCAAACAAATCATCTGATGGAATAATATTGGCACTCATTGACGCAACATACTTCAATGCATCATCAATTGTCTTGCCTATACCATAGTTCAATACATCTTTGGAAGCCTGTACAGCCAGCGGTGAGTTTTCCGCTATCTCCATTGCCATTTTCTCTGCACCCTGATACAGTGCATTTTGATCAGCAAACACTTCATTGACAAGAAGTATTTCCTTTGCGCGCTGTGCTGTAATGTATTTTGCAGTGTAAGCAAGCTCACGGGTTATACCCTGCCCCACGATATGTGGCAAGCGTTGTAATACACCAACATCAGCAACAAACCCTACTGCTGCCTCCCGCAGGCTAAACTGTGCATCAGCACTGGCAAGACGTATATCGCAAGCGGCAATCATATCAAGACCGGCACCAACACAGTACCCGTGAACAGCAGCAATCACCGGTTTTCGGCATTTTTCAATGCAGGTCATGGTATCCTGCATCCTGTAGATAGTTTGTAATAACTTTCGCTTAATACCACCTTTTTGATTGGGATCAGCTAATTCTTTTATTTCCCCTGCCATTTCAATTAAATCAATACCAACAGTAAATGCAGGCCCTTTACCAGCAATAATAATTACTCTAATTTCATCATCAGCATCTAGTTCTTTGAATACCGAAGGAGCTTCCCACCATGCAGGCGGATTCATTGCATTCTTCTTTTCAGGCCTGTTTAAATACACCCAAGCAATTGGCGGCTTTTTTTCAACTGAATAATATTTATATTCCATAGACAATACCCCTCATGAAAATTTTTATACACACTAATTACAGTACAATTTTTTATCAATCAAAAAATCACAGTGTTATGTTGTATTGATACAAGTGGAGGATTAGTACATTCAAATGTGCTGCTTTATAAATAAATTTTTTAACAATTTATTTTTTATTTCTTTTTTTATTTCACATTTTCCCATGATTATTGTATACATTTCATATAGCGGGTAAATTTTTTATTGGAGGCTTGTATGTACAAAACACTGGCAACACTTTTTGTATCATCACTTTGTGCATTTGGATTAATTACAGTACCAGTACAGGCACAGGTAAATAGCGGCCAATTTGGATTAATCCTTAATGGCGGTGTTGGTACAGGTGCTACTATGTATGGAGTTATTTTAAATACCACAAATGACTCCAGCTCAACCTTAGGATCTGGACCTGGAAGCAGTTTTAATTTTGGTTTTATGGCAAATTTCAACATTGTTGCTCTGCATTCACAATTCTACTATGCTTCAATAAAGGACTTAGAATGGGAAGAGCAAGGTAATACCATCAAAACCGAAGGTAGCGGCCATTTCTGGACATGGGATGGGACTATAGGCATAAAAGCACTTACCGAAGAAGGCGATATGGGTTATACCCATATATTTGTAGGTTTTAGGATATGGAAAGCATTGCGAGAGGAAGATGCCAGGACATCGAATGGGAGTTCAATTGCACCATTTGGGAAGCAGGAAATGGTTGGCAATGGATTTATTGTTGGAATAAGGGATCTTTCTACACTGCCACTTGGAGCAGTGTCACTTGCATTACAAACAGGGCTATGGTTATATAAAGCGCCATTGTCTACGTATAAACTTAATGGAACCGAAAAAAAAACAACAGCTGACCAAAACATAGGATTTGGCTTTGAAATAGCTGGCGGACTTGCATTTGAAGATATAGGGTTATCAACAATTGTAGGCCTGCGTATGGATGTACAGGCAACAGAGATTGAATTAGCAAGTACCACAGATGCTGTTGCTGGTGCGGGTTACGCACAGTTCTTCTTTGCTGTGAGCAAGGAATTTGGATTTTAACAAATATAAACTTGCTGGGGCGCACTGCAATGCGCCCCTGTAATTTTTCTATTGCAATAATTCTCTTCACACAGTATTATCCGCATTAAATGCAATAATTAATGTTCAAGGCAATCTGTTATGAAAAAGTTGATCTACTGTACAGTAACTATCGCTACCATATTCTTTTGTATAACTCCTTCCTTTAGCAATGAAGCCGTTTATGACATGCAAAACCTTACCTTTGATGATAGTACCACATATAAAATAAAAGCGCAATGGCTTTTCTGGTGGAATGAGCTTGTTGCCCCTGCTGCAATTGAAAAAGGCACTGCACCACAACCAACCGACAGCGTCATGATGCCCCAGCATTGGACTGACTATGTGCTTGACGGCAAAAAGTTGCCAGCAAAAGGCTATGCCACGTATGCAATAAAAATTTTATTGCCCGACAATGCAATTTACGGAATGTACCTTGACCACATGGTAACTGCATACCGATTGTTTATCAATGGTGTTGAGGTAGCACGCAATGGCAGGGTGTCTGAGGACCTTTCAAAAATGGAAAATGAATTTAGGCATCAGGCAATCTATTTCACTCCAAAGAACAAAACTGCTCTGTGTGTAGTACACATTTCTAACAGGGACTACCGCACCGCCGGCATGTGGCAGCCCATCATTATTGGAAAGGCTAATGCAATTCTTACACACTACAATACCAAAATCATCCGTGACCTGTTTTTATTTGGGGCTATCCTTATCATTGGTTTATACAACATTGCTCTTTTTTTATTCCGAACCAAAGACAGGGCACCATTGTGGTTTGGCCTTTTTTGCCTAACAGTGTGTGCCCGTATCTTAGCAACCGGCAGCACCACAATAGCAAATATGTTTCCTGGTTTCCCATGGGAACTACAGATTAAAATGGAACTTGGGGTCTTTTATCTTGGTGGGCTTTTCTTTGGGATGTTCTTCCATGAAGTCTATCCACTGGAAATTAAAATGAAGCACCTGCGGTTTTTCAACGCGGTGTTTATTATTGTAACACTTCTTGCCATTGCTACACCTGTTTCATTCTTCAACAGGCTGGTGCCATTCATGCAGATTGCAGTGCTATCAGGCCTTTTGTATGTACTGGTATGCCTTGTCATAGCAGCAAAGCGAAAGCGACTGCACATTAACTATTTTCTGGCAGGGTTTGTGTTATTCATGCTTGCTGCAATTAACGATATTCTGTATGCAAGAAACATTCTCCCCACAATGTACATATTGCCAATAGGACTATTCATATTTATATTTACGCAAGCAATTGCTATCGCACGCATATTTTCTTTTTCTTTCCTTCAGGTGGAGCATCTGTCCGCACATTTGAGCAATCTTAATCAATCACTGGAGCGATTTGTTCCACATGAGTTTTTGGCATTTTTACAAAAACAAAGTATTCTTGATGTGCAGTTAGGTGACCAGACGCTCAAAGAAATTACCATACTCTTTGCTGATATTCGCTCTTTCACAACCCTGTCAGAAAATATGACACCTGAGGAAACATTTAAATTCCTCAACTCATATCTAAACCGTATTGGCCCCATCATCCGCAGCCATAACGGTTTTATAGATAAATACATTGGCGACGGTATCATGGCGCTGTTTCCACAATCTCCAAAGGATGCCATTGATGCAGCAATTGCTATGGTCAATCGTATCCAAGAATATAATGAAGAGCGCAAAAGCTACGGCCTGCAACCCATATCTATTGGTATTGGCATTCATACAGGGAGCGCTATACTTGGCATAATTGGCGAAACCATGCGTATAGAAAGCACCGTTATTTCTGATACGGTAAACCTATCAAGCCGCATTGAGAGCCTAACCAAACACTTCCATACTACAATACTGGTATCTGGCGATGTGTATGAACATGTAAAGGAAACCCCGGGATATCACTTTCGTTACATAAGCAAGGTGATAGTAAAGGGCAAATCACAGCCAACAACAATATATGAGGTATTATCAATCTATCCTGAGGAATCCATTGATTTATTTATAGCAACTGCCAAACAATTTCAAAAGGCTCTATCTCTTTATAACAAAAAGCACTATGACAAAGCAATTGCACTATTTAAGGAAATACTATCTGTAAATCCACATGACACAATAGCTAAAAATTTTATTGAAGATTGTGAAGAGGAAAAAAATACAGGCAGGGACTAACCTGCCTGTGCGTTTTTTCTATCGTGGATACCGTACCACTTATATCCCTGTGGCACGAGTACGTGTGCCAAACC